>JAYTOD010000176.1:0-8921 GCA_043747995.1 Arenimonas sp. | reverse complement strand
AAACTAGCATGGAAAAATATACTGAAAACCTCACAGCTTATAAATGACAGAAAAAACTATGCTTACAAAGATGACAAAAGCACTAAACTTGCACCGTATCGCGCTGGCGTTCTTGATCAACACAGTTTAACTCTTGCACTAATGGCCGATATCAACGCCCAAAACAAAGGCCCGAGTTTTGTTTACGCCGTGTTTAATAAAGGCAAAATTGAGCCATACACCTTCAAAATTATTGGCAATCAAAGCATTAGCACAGCACTCGGCAAACTAAAAACCGTGCGCGTTGAGCGCGTTCGCGAAACCAATAACGGCAAAAATACGCGCATTTGGTTTGCTATTGATAAAAACTACGTACCGGTACTTATCCAGCAGAGCGATGAAAACGGCGATGATATTGAAATGCGCATTACGGCGATTAAATAAGCAGCCGTTCAATAACTCAACTTACCCGCTTAATCTGCGCGCCCAGGCCGCGGAATTTTTCTTCGATGTTTTCATAGCCGCGGTCAATATGATAAATGCGGTCTATGATGGTTTCGCCTTTTGCCACCAAGCCTGCCAACACCAAAGACGCCGATGCGCGTAAATCGGTGGCCATAATCGGTGCGCCGGTAAGCTGCAACACGCCGCGAATCACCGCGGTATGGCCATCAATCTTGATGTCAGCGCCCAAACGCTGCAATTCATTCATGTGCATGAAACGGTTTTCGAAAATGGTTTCTTTGATAATACCCACGCCATCGGCCATGCAGTTCATGGCAGCGAATTGTGCTTGCATATCAGTGGGAAATGCTGGGTATGGTGCGGTGGTAATATCCACCGCTTTCGGGCGGCGGCCGCCCATATCAAGGGTAATGCTATCGCTAGTGGTATTGATATGTGCACCAGCTTCTTGCAGTTTCAACAACACCGAATCCATATAATTAGCGCGCGCTCTGCGGCAGGTAATTTTGCCACCCGTCATCGCGGCCGCCACTAAAAATGTGCCGGTTTCAATGCGGTCGGCTTGTACTTGATAGGTGCCGCCATGCAAACGATCAACACCTTCAATAACCATGGTGCTAGAGCCAATGCCTTCAATTTTGGCACCCATAGTTAGTAGGCATAAAGCTAAATCAATAATTTCAGGTTCTTGTGCACAGTTTTCTAAGACTGTGGTGCCTTGCGCCAACACAGCTGCGCTCAATACATTTTCAGTAGCGCCCACACTGACCATATCGAACATGTAGCGATTGCCTTTCAAACGATCGCATTTGGCTTTCACATAGCCATTTTCCACTACTACATCGGCGCCTAGTGCTTGCAAGCCGCGGATGTGTTGATCAACAGGCCGCGAGCCAATTGCGCAACCGCCCGGCAAAGACACTTCGGCATGGCCGAATTTGGCCAATAACGGACCCAGCACTAATATCGAGGCACGCATGGTTTTCACCAAATCGTAGGGCGCCACCGTTTGATTCACGGTGCGCGGATCAATATGCAGGGTTTGATTGTCGTCAACGGTGATATGCGCGCCAAGTGCGCCGAGCAAGCTGATGGTGGTGGTCACATCATGTAAATGCGGAACGTTGGTAATTGTTATTGGCTCATCAGCCAGAATAGTTGCACATAAAATCGGCAAGACCGCATTTTTTGCGCCGGAAATATAGACGTCACCATGTAAGGTTTCGCCACCACTGATGATGATTTTAGCCATGTGTACGCGTTTCCTTATGCCTGCTGTTGTTCAGCTGGTGTAACTGTTTTCAATGCCAAAGCGTGGATTTCCCCGCCCATTTTATCGCCCAAGCAGGCATACACCATGCGATGACGTGCTAAGGGCAGTTTACCTTGAAAGGCCTCATACACCACAAGCGCCTCAAAGTGCACGCCATCATCACCATACACTTCAACAACAGCACCCGGCAATCCGGCTTGAATCAATTCAGCAATCAACTCTGGAGACATCTGCACACGCTCGCATCATAAGACGTACAATAAGGGCAACCATGATACCGCTAAAGCTGGCTTATGACCGCACAACCCGCTGAAAAAAAATTAAGCGACGCCAACTGGATAAACTCCGGGCGCAAGGTGCTGGCCATTGAGCAACATGCCATTCAAAGCCTGCACGCGCGCCTTGATGCAAGTTTTGCAAAAGCTTGTCGCTTATTGCTGGCATGCCAAGGCCGTGTGGTCTGCACGGGCATGGGCAAGTCTGGGCATATTGCCAACAAAATCGCGGCCACACTTGCATCCACCGGTACACCGGCTTTTTTCGTGCATCCGGGTGAAGCTAGCCACGGTGATTTAGGCATGATTCTAGATAACGATGTGGTTCTCGCCTTATCAAACTCTGGCGAATCCGATGAAATTAATATGATCATGCCGGTGCTGAAACGGCAAGGCAATGTGATCATCAGCATGACCGGCAAACCCAATTCGCGGCTGGCGCAGTTTTCTGATGTGCATTTGGATGTATCAGTTCCCGAGGAAGCCTGCCCGCTTGGCTTAGCACCAACATCCAGCACCACCGTTAGCTTAGCATTAGGCGATGCGTTAGCCGTTGCATTATTAGAAGCGCGCGGCTTTAGTTCAGAAGACTTTGCGCGCTCTCACCCAGCAGGCAGTCTGGGTCGGCGTTTGTTGGTGCGCATTGAAGATCTGATGCATCAGGGTGAAAACCTGCCGATGGTATTAGCCAACGCATCAGTGACCGACGCCTTATTAGAGATGAGTGAAAAGCGCTTAGGCATGACTGCCATTGTGGATGAACATCAGCACTTGCTTGGCGTATTCACCGATGGCGATTTGCGCCGCGCGGTTAACCACGGGCCGGTTAATCTTAATCAAACAGCGGTTTCGACATTGATGGCGAAAAACCCTAAAACTGTGCAAGCCGAGCAGTTGGCAGTAGAAGCGGCGCATTTGCTAGAGCGCCACCAAATCAATGGCCTGTTAGTAGTGGATGAACAACAGCGCTTAGTGGGCGCACTCAATATCCACGATTTATTGCGGGCGCGGGTGGTTTGATGAGCGCACACTTGATTAGCCCAGATGAATTTAACGTGCGCGCCAAGCGCATTCGCATGGTTTGCTTCGATGTAGATGGCACCCTAACCGATGGCCGTTTGTTGTTTGATGAACACGGTGGCGAGTTAAAAGCTTTTCATGTGCACGATGGGCAAGGGTTGCGTTTGTTGGAAGATTCAGGTATTTCTGTGGCACTGATTACCGCCCGCGACAGCAAAATTGTGCGTGCCCGCGGCCACGATTTACGTTTAAAGCATGTGTTTGTGGGTGTTGCCAATAAGCTTAATGTGCTTAAAGAACTGTGCGCGAGCGAATCAATACAATTATCTGAGGTAGCGTTTATGGGCGATGATTTACCGGACTTGGCGTGTTTGCAATCCGCTGGATTAGCCGCTTGCCCGAACGATGCGCTGGATATTATTCAGCAACGGGTGCATTGGCGAAGCGATTTTATTGGTGGCGCTGGCGCAGCACGGCAATTTTGCGATGCCATTTTGCAGGCGCAAGATAAACATAGCGCATTGCTTACTCGGTTTAGTGCGCCATGAATTACCGCAAAGCCACGCTTGGCTTAACCTTGCTGGTTGCCGCATTAGGCTTGGTGGTTTGGAATATGCGGCCTGAAAAAACACAAAAAACGACACAAGCACTGAAATCCGATTACCGCCTAATTGATTTCACCATGATGGCCTTCAATGAAGATGGAAAAGAAACTTTCTCTCTGTCTGCGCCCTTGCTAGAGCGCGACCCTGAAGGTAAATCCTTAACTATCAACAAGCCAGCATTTACATTCCCCGATGATAACGCACAAATCTGGACAGCCAATGCGCAATCCGCTTGGGTATCCGATAAAGCACGTGAAGTTCAGTTACGCAAGCAGGTTACAATTATTGGGCCAAAATCGCCGAAAGGCTTACGCACCGAGTTTCGCTCAGAATCGCTTTCTGTATTTCCGAAAGAAAACCGCATTCATAGCGATGAATGGGTGACCATAAGCCACGGTAGCTCTATACTGAAAGGCTTAGGCCTAGAAGCCCAAATGAAAACTCATCGCGTTCAATTACTCGCAAAGGTTCAAGCCCACTATGCGCCAAAAAATCGTTAATATTTTTCTGATCAGCCTTTTACTCAGCAGTTTTGCTGAAGCGAAAAGCTCGGATCGCAATCAAGCCATGGACATCAATGCTGACCACAGCGATGCGCTACTAACTGATGATGGCGATTCATCCATTAGTGGTAATGTCTTAATTAGCCAAGGTAGCTTGCAAATATATGCCGATAAAGCGGTGGTTACACGCGTCAAAGGTGATACCAGCAAAGTGACCTTAAGCGGCAACCCGGCGCGTATGCAACAAACCAACGACAACGGCGAGCTGATGAAAGCCACCGCCAAGCAGATTGTGTACTTCCTCAATACCGAACAGATTAATTTGCTCGGTGGCGCGGTGATTGATCAACCGCGTGGCAGTATGCGCGGCGAAGTGATTCGCTACGACATTAAATCTGGACGCTTAACCGGTGGCGGAGATGGCTCGCGCATACAAATGCGCTTAGAACCAAAAACTCAGGCTAAAAAATAATGCTGAGCGCACGCGGTCTTAAAAAATCCTACAAACAACGCACCGTTGTGCATGATTTTGGCCTCGATTTAAACCCAGGCGAGGTGGTTGGCTTACTCGGCCCAAATGGCGCAGGTAAAACCACCTGTTTTTATATGATTGTTGGATTAGTGGGTGCTGATGCTGGCCGCATTGAGCTGGATGGCAAAAATATTACAGATTTAGCCATGCATGAACGCGCCCGTCTAGGTTTGGGTTATTTACCACAAGAAGCATCGGTATTTCGCAAAATGTCGGTCTCTGACAATATTATGTCGGTGTTGGAATTACGTGCAGAGCTTGATTCCGATGCCCGCGAAACAGCATTGACCGAACTGCTTGACGAGCTACAAATCGGCCATGTGTCAACCCAAATGGGCGCTAGTTTATCGGGCGGCGAACGTCGGCGCGTTGAAATTGCTCGCGCTCTTGCGGCAAACCCGCGAATGATTCTGCTCGATGAGCCCTTTGCTGGTGTTGACCCTATATCAGTATTAGATATCCAAAACATTATTCAACATTTAAAACAACGCGGCATTGGGGTTTTAATCACCGACCATAATGTCCGTGAAACCTTAGGCATTTGCGACCGCGCCTACATTTTGTTTGAAGGCACCGCTTTGGCAGAAGGCAAACCTGATTATTTAATGGAACATCCTGAGGTTCGCCGGGTATATTTGGGCGAACAATTCAAGCTGTAGCTAGTAATGAAAATTAGCGCACAGCTTAGCCAAAGCCAACATCTCAAGCTCACTCCTCAGCTGCAAATGGCTATCAAGCTGTTGCAGTATTCAAGCCTTGAACTTGAACAAAACATCGAACTCGCTATCGAATCCAACCCTTTCTTGGAGCGGGTTAACGAGTTGCAAAACGAACCAACAGCTTTGCCAGATGCGCAGTTGCGCGTTACCCAGGAACAGCCCGAATGGCAAGAAAATCTGGCTATCTCGAGTGGCCTAGAACGCGCTAGCCACGCCGATGCCGAAAGCGCATTGGAATGGGTGGCTGAAACACGCAGCTTACGCATGCACTTGCTTGAGCAGCTGCAATTATGTGCAATTAGCCCGCGCGATTGGATGATTGGCGAAGCACTCATCGACAACCTCAATGATGATGGCTACCTTGCCTGCGCATTTCAAGAAATCCGCACCAGTACAATGCTAAGCCCAGAGCCTAGCGATGCAGAAATAGAGGCCGTCTTGCATCTAATTCAGCAATTTGATCCGCTGGCTGTGGCTTCGCGTAACCTCTCGGAATGCTTGCTCCTGCAACTTCAACACATGGATGCCGCCAAAGACATTGTGGCATTAGCAAAGCAAATAGCTAGCCAGCATTTGAATGTGTTAGCAAAGTCCGGCGCAATCGGTTTAGCAAATACCTATGGTTTTGATGCGTCAAAGTGCGCACAAGCCGTGGGTTTACTAAAAACCTTAGACCCAAAGCCCGGCGCCGCATTTAGCAGCGTGAGTGTAGAGTATGTACGCCCAGATTACCGCGTTGAAAAACTGGCTGGACGCTGGAAAATACAGGCCTTGCTGGATGATCGCCAACAACTCAACATTAATAGCTTCTACCACAGCCTGATTGGCCATTCAAGTAGCCAAGACAACGCCTATCTAAAACAGCATTTACAAGAAGCCAATTGGCTAATTAAAAGCATACAATCGCGGCAACTCACTATAAAACGGGTAGTAACCGCCATAGTTGCACTGCAAAAACCATTTTTAGAACACGGCATTGCCAAGCTGAATGTAATGACCATGAAAGATATTGCCCAGCAGCTAAGCATGCATGAATCAAGCATTTCACGTGCTTGCAGCGGCAAATACCTAGCCACACCGCACGGCACCTTCGAGCTGAATACCCTGTTTCGCTCCGGCATTGCCAATACACAAGGGCAAATGCAGTCATCTAGCGCCATTCAATCAAAGATTGCGGCTTTAATTCAGCAAGAAAGCGCTGCCAAGCCGCTATCAGATGCGCAATTGGTGGTTTTATTGCAAGAACAAGGCCTAAACATTGCGCGCAGAACGGTGGCTAAATACCGTGAAGCATTAAACCTTCCAGCCTCGCATTTGCGGCAAAAATCAGCGTAGACTAAATTAAGCGGTGTTGATTATTTTTTAACATCGCCTGTGTTAGCTTGGTTATGAAGTCAATAAAAGGAGGTTTCACATGCAATTGAATATCACCGGTCATCAAGTTGAAGTCACCCCTGCCATCCGCACCTATGCCGAAGAAAAGCTATCACGCGTTGGCAAGCATTTCGACAACCACCTCGATGTCCACATGATTTTATCGGTCGATAAATTAGTACAAAAAGCCGAAGCAACCATACACACTGCTGGCAACAAACACTTTGCCGAAGCTACAGCGCGTGATATGTATGCCGCTATCGACCTGCTCGCCGACAAGCTAGACCGAGTCGTTGTGAAGCTGAAAGAAAAAATGAAAGACCATCATCGTGGTGAATCTGCGGCAAAGATGGAAAAATTTGGTTAACATTAAGATATATCTCAAATATCGGTTTTTATGAATACCAGCATTAGTGCCCGTGAACTGTTTGACCAGTTACAACAAAGTTTAGGGCTGCGCTGGCTGGCTGGCCGTTTAGGCAAGGATATACGCACTGATCGAAATGAAATCACTTCAAAACGCCCGTCTTTGGCGGGCTATTTGAATGTCATCCATCCTAATAAAGTACAAATACTGGGCATCGCCGAGTTGGCTTGGCTCGATCGCCTTGATGCACGTGTGCGCTGGGAAAATATTGCTAAAATTATTGAGCAACGACCACTTGCTATTGTGATTAGCCAAGGGCAAGCCTGCCCAACTGATGTGCAACAAGCCTGCGAGGAATCCGCGATTCCATTGTGGGTATCTGACCGCAGAGGCTATGAATGCCTGAATCTAATGCAGCATTTTTTATCCAATCGCCTAGCGCCGCAAACCTCGTTGCATGGCGTGTTTATGGAAATCTTCTCGTTTGGGGTATTAATCACTGGCGAAGCGGGTGCTGGCAAAAGCGAGCTGGCACTGGAACTAATTAGCCGTGGCCATCGTTTGGTGGCTGATGATGCACCTGAATTCACTCAAATCACACCCAGTATAATCGAGGGTAGCTGCCCTGCCCTGTTACAAGATATGCTAGAAGTTAGAGGCCTTGGCATCATGAATATCCGACAGATGTTTGGCGATACCTCGGTCAAAACCAGTAAATATTTAAAAATGATTGTTAACCTGATGCATTTTCGTAGCGAACATAACGATGCGAATTTCCGCTTAACCGGAACAGCCTCAAGTCAGAATGTTCTAGACTTGGAAATTCCTGTATTTAATTTACCCGTTGCACCCGGCCGCAACCTTGCCGTGCTCACCGAAGTGGCGGTTCGCTTACAGATTCTGCGCCAGCAAGGTAAGGATCCTGCCAACGACTTCATGGCAAGGCATCAATTGCTATTAGACAACTCCGAGGACGCCACATGAGCAACATCAATGCCAGTGTGATTATTGTTAGTGGCCTGTCTGGCTCTGGCAAAAGCGTGGCCCTGCGAACCCTAGAAGACTTGGGCTATTACTGTGTCGATAATTTGCCGGCCAACTTATTACCAGCCTTAGTTGCTAACATTGATAAAAACGATATCGGTAAAAATAAAATTGCGGTTAGCATTGATGTACGCAACCAAACCAACGATTTGAATCTCATTGGGCAATTGTTGTCGCAAGTGAATACCCATGGCTTCGATACCCGCTTGGTGTTCTTTGATACCGACGACAGTGTTCTGATCAAACGTTTTTCTGAAACGCGCCGCAAGCATCCGCTGTCTATGCAAGGGCAATCGTTATCCGATGCAATTGCCGACGAGCGCAAACAGCTTCGGCCATTAGTGGCGCTGGCCGATTTAGTCATTGATACCAGTGCACTAAATGTGCATCAATTACGCAAACGTGTGCTTGATGAAGTACAAGGCCATACCAAAAATAGTATTTCGCTACTGTTTGAATCATTCGCCTATAAAAAAGGCGTGCCGAGCGATGCCGATTTCGTGTTCGACGCACGTTGCTTGCCGAACCCGCACTGGGTTCCTGAATTACGGTCGTTGTCGGGCAAAGATAAAGCCGTGCAGGATTTTTTTGATGCCGACACAATCGCCCTTGACTACAAAAACCAAGTGATGGCGTTTATTGATATCTGGCTGCCGCGCTTTGAATCTGAAACGCGAAGCTATCTGACCGTGGCATTTGGCTGCACAGGTGGCCGACATCGGTCAGTATTCTTGGCAGAAGCATTAACTAAACACTGTATAAGCC
>JAYTOD010000175.1:0-2276 GCA_043747995.1 Arenimonas sp. | reverse complement strand
GTTTATACCTCACCGCATTTTTTGCAGTACAACGAGCGTGTTCGATTAAATGGCATCGATATTTCCGATGCGGCGTTGATTGAAGCTTTTGAAGCAATTGAGTTGGCACGCGGTGATATTCCATTAACCTATTTTGAATTCGGTACGCTGGCCGGAATCTATATTTTTACTAATAGTGATTTAGATTTAGTTGCGCTAGAGGTGGGCTTAGGTGGGCGCTTGGATGCGGTGAATATTCTAGATGCCGATGTGGCGGTTATCACCACCATCGATCTTGATCATCAAGCCTATTTAGGCAACGACCGCGAAACCATTGGCTTAGAAAAAGCCGGCATCATGCGTTCTGGTAAACCGTGTATTGTCGGCGAAAAAGATCCGCCGTCTTCCGTGCTGCGCCATGCATATGAGCAAGGCGTGTATTGCGTGCGTGGTTACAGCGATTATTTAATTGATGTGTTCGAGAAACATTGGGTTTGGCGCGAACCGGGTTTCAGCCTCGACCTGCCGCTTCCCGCGCTGAAAGCGCCAGTACAAATGCAAAATGCGGCCTGCGCCATTGCTGCTTTGCGCGCTTCAAATGTAGCTATTTCAGACACGGCTTGGGCTGAAGGTGTTGCAAACGCAAAGGTGACTGGCCGTTTACAAACCTGGCGGAGTGAGCCTGAGGTTATGCTAGATGTGGCGCACAACCCCCAATCTGTCGAGCAATTGCTGTTGTGGCTAGAACAAAATCCAAAGCCTACGGTGGCTGTATTTAGCGCCCTGAACGATAAGGATATTGTTAGTATGATTCGCCAAATGGCGCCAGCTATCAAGCATTGGTATGTGGGCGTGCTTTCGGAACCGGCCAGGCGCTGTGTGGGTTTAGTGCAATGGCAGTTGATATTAGCTGAAGCTTTGCCAGATGGCGGCTATAGCTTGCATGAAAATATACCAGAAGCTTATTCGCAGGCTTTAGTTGCCAATCAAGGTGAACGCTTGCTGGTATTTGGTTCATTTCATACGCTGGAAGCAGTCATGCGGATGCCTTTGTAGGAGTATAATTACGCTTCCACTGCGAGGGTTTTTCATGGAAGCACCGCTGAAGCAACGTTTGATTGGCGCCACTGTATTGGCAGCTATTGCCCTGATTTTCGTGCCGATGTTGTTGAAGAGCCCTGATGTTAAGGATTCCGACAGCGCCGATGTACCACTGCAAATCCCCGTTGAGGCCGATTCAGATGGTATTAAAACCATCGATATTGCACTAGACGGTTCAGCGCCCATTGTGGCAGATGCATTGCCAACACCGCCAAGCATGGCTGCAACGGAAACTAGCGCAGTTACCAGCGATCCCGCAAATCCATCAATTGCCAATATTGAGCCGAGCATTAAACCACTAGAAACGGCCGCAGTGGCTGCCGGCCAATTTGCTGTGGTGATTTCCGCTAAAAATGATGCCGAAGCTAAGGCTATTGTTGCTGCTTTGCAAGCGCAAAACCTGAGCGCAAAAATTCAAAGTAATGGGCAATTATTTCGTGTGCGGCTTGGCCCGTATTCAAGCCGTGAGTCAGCTGAATTGGCGCGCTTGCGCTCCACCACAGCAGTAACCGGTGGCACAGTGGTGGCCATGGATGCAATGGCTTCGCCATTGACTGCAGTAACGGATATGGCAAAACCAAGTCCTTCAATATCAACTACAGCAATTGCAGTAACAGCAGTTAAACCATCAGTTTCAACACCGCCGGCACTGCCTGCAAAAACGCCTGTGCCAGTTAAAAAACCAGATGCGGCGCTTGCCGATAAAGGCTTTGCAGTTCAACTTGGCGCACCAGCCAATGAGCAAGCGGCTATTGCCTTGCGTGATAAAGCACGTGCAGCCGGATTCACAAGTTTCATCCAATCGGTTGATGCAGAAACCGGGCGGCGTTACCGGGTTCGAATTGGTCCGGAGCACAGTCGCGATGCAGCAAAGTTATTGTTGCTTTCGGCAAAACAAAAGCTTGGAATCGACGGCATTGTAGTATTGCACCCTTAATTGATAAAGGTTTGCTTATGTGTGGAATTGTTGGAATTGTTGGAATTACTGATGTAGCGTCAGCCTTGTATGACGGCTTAACCGTACTACAACATCGTGGACAAGATGCTGCTGGAATTGCAACCGTTTCTGGGCAACGTATCAATCTACATAAAGGTAATGGACTGGTCAGTGATGTGTTTGGGCCGAAGCAAATGGAATTATTGCGTGGACATGTGGGCATTGGGCATTGCCGATACCCAACTGCTGGCTCGTCGGG
>JAYTOD010000174.1:0-7117 GCA_043747995.1 Arenimonas sp. | reverse complement strand
CAGCGCTGTGTTGAGCTGGGTATGCCGGCAGTTGCGCTTACCGATAACTGCAATTTATTCGCCTTAGTGAAATTTTTTAAAGCGGCTGAAAGTGCCGGCATTAAGCCAATAGCAGGAGCCGATTTATTTCTAGATAACAGCCAATCAGGCACGCACCGAATTACCGTGCTGTGCCAGAACCATCAAGGCTTTCTGAGCTTGTCGCGCTTAATCTCGCGAGCCTATCTTGAAGGTCATCAGCACGATACGCCACTGATTAAAGCCGAATGGCTGTTTGCCGATAACGAAGGCCTGATTATTCTGCAAGGCCGACACAGCCCGCTCGCGCAGCTAATTCAACACCCCAACAAACCCGACGCAATTGCTCAGATTGCCGAATGGCTTAGCTTGTTTCCGCGCCGTTTATATATTGAAATTAGCCGTTTGGGCTTAACCGATGAAGCGCCGTTTAATACACGCGCCGTGGCGTTTGCCAACCAACATCAAATTCCTTTATTAGCCAGCAACGATGTTCGTTTTTTAGTGGCCGACGATTTTGAAGCGCATGAAGCACGCGTGTGTATTTCATCGGGCCGTGTGCTTGATGACCCAAAACGCCCGAAAGCCTATCACCCGGAACAATACCTTAAATCGCCAGAGCAAATGGCGGTGTTATTTCAAGATATCCCTGAAGCCTTAAGTAACACCGTTGAGCTAGCAAAACGCTGCAATTTGGAGCTCTCATTGGGCACCTATTACCTGCCCGATTTCCCAATTCCAGAGGGATTCACGCTTGAGAGTTTTATTACGCAGCAAACCACCGATGGTTTGCATGCACGCTTAGAAAAAAATGCCCATTCGCCCAATTTAACGCGCGAGGATTATGACAGTCGTTTGAAGCTTGAGCTCGACGTGATTATTTCGATGGGCTTTACCGGCTATTTTTTAATTGTTGCTGAGTTTATCAACTGGAGTAAAAGCAAAGACATCCCAGTAGGCCCAGGCCGCGGCTCAGGCGCGGGTTCTTTGGTGGCCTGGTCTTTAGGCATTACCGATATCGACCCGATGCGTTACGATTTATTGTTCGAACGTTTTCTAAATCCAGAACGTGTCTCGATGCCCGATTTCGACATCGATTTCTGCATGGAAGGCCGCGACAAAGTGATTGAGCATGTGGCCGAAACATATGGCCGTGATCGCGTTAGTCAAATTATCACCTTCGGCACCATGGCGGCAAAAGCGGTGGTACGCGATTGTGGTCGTGCCTTAGGCATGCCATACGGTTTGGTGGATTCCATCGCAAAACTTATTCCAATGACTCTCGGTATCTGCTTGGACGATGCCTTAGGACTTTCGGCGGCTTCAAAGAAAGACAGTAATCTCATTTCACAAGATTTGGTAAGTCGCTATCACAGCGAAGACGATGTTCGCGATTTAATTGATCTCGCACGCAAACTGGAAGACTTAACTCGCAATGCCGGTAAACATGCGGGCGGTGTGGTTATTGCGCCGCGGCCCTTAACCGATTTCACGCCACTGTATGCCGATCAAAGTAGCGCCGGCGAAACAGCTAGTAGCATTGTGTCGCAATTCGATAAAGACGATGTGGAAACCATTGGCTTAGTGAAGTTCGACTTCCTTGGCTTGCGCACACTCACCATTATTAAATGGGCGGTTGATGCCATTAATGCACAGCGCAAACTAGCCCCGCATGAGGCATTAGATATTCTGGATATACCTCTTGATGATAAAGCCACTTATCAGCTTTTATCAAAAGGTCTAACCACCGCCATCTTCCAGTTTGAATCGCGCGGCATGAAAGACTACATAAAAAAACTGGAGCCGGATTGCTTTGAAGATTTAATTGCTTTAGCCGCTTTGTATCGGCCGGGGCCGTTAAACTCCGGTATGGTCGATGATTTTATCAATCGCCGACATGGCCGCGCAGCGGTAGATTATCCGCATGCAAGCCTTGAGCCAATACTAAAACCCACCTACGGCGTAATTGTTTATCAAGAACAGGTGATGCAAATTGGTCAAGTGTTGGCAGGCTATTCTTTGGGTGGCGCCGATTTACTGCGACGCGCAATGGGCAAGAAAAAGCCCGAAGAAATGGCCAAAGAACGGGTTAAGTTCGAGCAAGGTGCCGAGGCCAATGGCATCAATGGCAAAGTAGCAACCGGCATTTTCGATTTGATGGAAAAATTTGCCGAATATGGTTTCAATAAATCGCATTCGGCCGCCTATGCGTTAATTGCGTATCAAACCGCTTGGCTAAAAACACA
Organism: Arenimonas sp.; assembly: GCA_043747995.1. Lineage (GTDB taxonomy): Bacteria > Pseudomonadota > Gammaproteobacteria > Xanthomonadales > Xanthomonadaceae > Arenimonas. The sequence continues at coordinate 4,853 of JAYTOD010000174.1, read as the reverse complement.
TTTTCCTGCTGAATTTTTAGCCGCTACTATGTCGGCAGATATGGACAACACCGAAAAAGTTGTCAATCTTTTACAAGATTGTAAAACCTTCGATATTCGTGTTTTACCACCCGATGTTAACGCCTCGGTGTATCGCTTTAAAGCTTTAGAACGGCACACCATTCAATACGGATTAGGCGCAATTAAAGGCGTTGGCGAAGGTGCGTGTTTTGCCATCAGCGAAGAACGTGATGCAAATGGGAGCTATCTGAATTTATTGGATTTTTGCCGTCGTGTCGATTCTAGCAAACTCAATAAGCGCGTGTTAGAAGCGCTTATTCAATCCGGCGCGTTAGATAGCTTAGGCAGCAACCGTGCGTCGCTCAGTTTGCAATTGCCTGACGTATTAAAAGCCACCGAACAAATGCAGCGTGAAGCGCAATCCGGGCAAGTATCGCTATTCGGTGCAAGCACAAATAGCAGCATTCGCATAGAACTGGCGCAAGTTGCCGATTGGAGTTTTGAGGACAAACTTAAAGCCGAGCGTGACACCTTAGGTTTTTTCCTCAGCGGCCACCCAATGGACCCATGGCAAGCAGAATTGAAGCAGTTAGTGGCATGCTCCTTGGCCGACATTGAAAAAATCTGGCAAGAACGTAAAGATCGCCGTGGTGAAGCCGCCATAGTGGTGGTTGGATTAATTAGCAATATGCGTAGGCGTGGCGAGAACCAAGCTTTTGTGCTGATTGAAGACCAAACTGCCAGCCTTGAGTGCGCTTTTTTTAATGAAAGTTTTATTGAATCATCCGGCCTACTAACCCGTGATCGGATTGTGTTGATTGAAGGTAATGTTCGGGTGGATAGCTTTAATGGCGGCTTTTCGATGCGCGCTAAGCAGTGCTGGGATTTTCAATCGATTTTGCTTAATCATAGCAAAACCATACAATGCCAAGTTGATCTGCGTAATAGCCACGCATGGCAGGAACTACAAACTCTAGTTAGTGCTTATCGGCCCGGCCAAACACCCTTAGTGCTGAAGCTGTTAACCGAATCAGCGCAAGGCAAACTCAATGCACCAGCCAGCTTTGCACTGCGTTGTGAACCAGGCTTAATCAGCCGCTTGCGGCAAATTCAGGGCATCTCAAGCGTTTCTGTGCATTTGAACAAACCTTGGACTGTTAGTATGGCGGCAAGTGCGGTAGCCTGAGCATCTGATAAAATAACCTCATCTAGCTAGAGCTGTGATTATGAACCCTAATTATCTCGATTTCGAACAACCCATCGCCGACCTACAATCTAAGATCAATGAATTGTCGCGTGCCAGCCATGGACCAGGTGTCAATATCGACTTGGAAGTGGGTGGCTTACAAAAAAAATTGTCGGAACGCACCGCTGAAATTTTCAGTCATTTAAGCCCGTGGCAGATTTCACAATTAGCACGCCATCCGCAACGGCCATACACCCTCGATTATTTAGAATTAATTTTCGATGAATTCCATGAACTGGCCGGAGACCGTGCATTTGCCGATGATGCCGCGATTGTGGGTGGCTTGGCGCGCATTGATGGCCGCGCCTGCATGGTGATTGGCCAGCAAAAAGGCCGTGATACCAAAAATAAAATTAAGCGCAATTTCGGCATGCCGCGCCCAGAAGGCTACCGCAAAGCTTTGCGTTTAATGAAAATGGCGGAACGCTTTCAAATTCCCTTATTCACCTTCATTGACACCCCCGGCGCCTACCCTGGCATTGGCGCCGAAGAACGTGGGCAATCGGAAGCTATCGCCCGAAACTTGCTAGAAATGGCAGAACTAAAAATTCCTATCATCTGCACAGTAATTGGCGAAGGCGGCTCCGGTGGCGCGCTCGCCATCGGTGTTGGCGATGCCACATTCATTCTGCAATACAGCACCTATTCGGTTATTTCGCCAGAAGGTTGCGCTTCAATTCTTTGGAAAAGCGCCGGAAAAGCCGAAGATGCCGCACAAGCACTTGGCCTAACCGCAGAACGCTTGTTCGAACACAAACTGGTCGATAAAATCATTCCCGAACCCCTCGGTGGTGCGCATCGAAACCCTGCTGAAATGGCTAACACCTTAAAAGCCAGTTTGCTACAAGAACTCAGTGCGTTGGATGCACTAGATATGCCAGCCTTGCTCGAACGCCGCTACCAACGCTTGCGTGGTTATGGAGCTTATGCTGTTAGCTAAGTCATATCATGAGTAACAATCTGATTGATTCAGCGCCTTTATCGCAAACTGTTTTTGTTGGATTGAGCGGCGGCTTAGATTCAACTGTATTACTGCATCAATTAGCACAGCAACAATCGCAACTTGGCTACACCCTAAATGCTATTCATATACATCACGGCTTACACCCACACGCCGATGACTGGGCCTTGCACTGCCAACATCAATGTGATGCGTTGTTGATTCCTTTGCAGATTGTACGCATAACTATCGCTGAACCATTACGCAATGTTGAACAGCAAGCCCGCGATGCTCGCTATTCGGCTTTTGCAAATATTCTGAAGCCCGGCGAAACACTGGCGTTGGCACACCATCAAAATGACGTGGCTGAGACATTACTCTTGCGTTTGATGCGCGGATCAGGCACACAGGCTTTGGCCAATATGCAGCGCTATCAAGTGCGCGATGATTACCAAATCTGGCGGCCACTCTTGCAATGCTCGCGTGCTGAATTGGAACGTTACGCAACCGAAAATAGCCTGCGTTGGATTGATGATAGTAGCAATATTGATCAACGCTTTGATCGTAATTTTATTCGGCATTCGGTATTGCCATTGCTGGAGCAGCGCTTCCCAAATGTAGCCAAGCGGCTGGCACATAGCGCCAACTTATTAAGCGCAGACGCTGAACTACTAGCACCGATAATTGCCGCACATGCCGCGCATTGTATTGACGGCAAACAACTACTTGTTAGCCAATTGCTGGTGCTTGAAAACGGTTTAGCAACGCATGTTGTGCGCTATTGGTTGGCGAAGTATGGCCAAAGTATGCCAGGCTCTGCGGCATTGAATGAATTCATACTGCAGCTTGGCAAACAACGTCCCGGTAGTGATGCACAATTAGTTTCAACAGACTATGCACTGCGCGTGTGGAATAAGCGTATTTTTATCTGTAAAAAACAATCGGCTGAACCCGATGCAGAATTTGATTACGTTTGGGATGGTAAGCAAGCACTTGCCTTGCCGCGTGGCGGTTCGCTCAGTTGGCATGGCACGCCACCGTGCATCACGCGCGTGTGCTACCGACGTGGCGCTGAAAAAATCCAATTGCCCGGGCGTGCTCACCATCATAGCGTCAAGAAATGTTTATCAACGCTAGCTCCACCTTGGCAACGCGACAGCCTGCCCTTTGTTTATAATGAACAAGGCGAACTACTGGCAGTTGGAGATTATTTGCTATCCGAACCATTACAGCAATTTCAACAACAGTATTTCTGCACACTCACTTGGCAAGATAAACCGGAGTAAACACGATGAGCAAAACCGCAAAAAATCCAGAGCCATCACCGGTTGTGGCTTTTGAGAAAGCCTTGGATGAATTAGAAAAAGTCGTGGCAGGTATGGAGCGCGGAGAGCAAAGCTTGGATGATTCCTTAGCTGCCTATGAACGCGGCATTGCCTTGTATCGACAGTGCCAAACAGCTTTAGAACATGCCGAACAGCGGGTGACGATGGTAAACAACAGCACCAAGCCTGATGAGCAAACACCGTTCACTGAAGCCAGTAATGACTGATAACGCCACTCTCAGGCGATTGCGTTGTGAACAAACGCTGGATGCTTTATTGCCACCTGCTGAACAAAGCCCTGTACGTTTGCATCAGGCCATGCGCTACGCCTGCTTAAACGGCGGCAAGCGGCTACGTGCACAATTGCTGTATGCCACCGGCGCTTTACTGCATTGCCCACTCACGCATTTGGATAACGCGGCTGCGGCGGTTGAAATAATGCATGCCTATTCCTTGGTGCACGATGATTTACCAGCCATGGACAACGACAATTTACGGCGCGGCAAAGCCACCGTGCATATAGCCTTTGATGAAGCCACTGCCATTTTAACCGGCGATGCACTGCAAGCCTGCGCATATAACGCGCTATTGAAAGTTGACAGTCCTGCGCATAAAAAAATCGCGTTGCTAGATATATTGATCAACGCCTCGGGTTCGGAAGGCATGTGCGGTGGCCAGCAATTGGATATTGATGCTAGCCATCAGCAGCTTGCCTTGCAGGAATTACAGGTTTTACACGCGATGAAAACCGGCGCATTGATTGTAGCCAGCGTGCAAATGGCCGCCATCATTGGTGAAGCGGATGCCGATACGTTTGCGGCATTAAGCGCATTCGCACAAGATTTAGGTTTAGCGTTTCAGATTCAAGACGACATCCTCGATGTGGAAAGCGATACCGAAACACTCGGCAAATCGGCCGGCAAAGACATTGCGCAAGCCAAAGCCACCTACCCGGCTTTGCTGGGTTTGGATGAATCTAAAAATATGCTGGCTGATTTAATGCAAAACATGCGTGCGCATCTCAATCATTTCGGCACCGATGCCGAGCCCTTATTGGCCTTGGCGGAATTTGCGGTTAAGCGGCGGAATTAATCGTAAGGTGGGTTGTAAGCCACACTACCACTCATCAATTCGTTTAAATTCAAACGTATGGGCGATTCATGAATCAGCCTTACAAAACTATTGACATTTATTTATAACTTAATGTATATTTCTATTAACATTTAGTCTGTTTAACTATACATAAGGAGCTTAAATATGCCGTACCGTGAAAAAGTTGCCTGGTTGTCGTTGTTGTCCATCTTGGCCGTGTTTATTCCCTACTTCACTTGGTCTTCCATGC
>JAYTOD010000173.1:0-24327 GCA_043747995.1 Arenimonas sp. | reverse complement strand
TGATCAAAATCTAAGACGCTGTCAATAATCACCGCTTTAAGATTTTCAATATCGTAAACAAGATAACTGAAGGTAGATGTGTTTGCGTCAAAAAAAGCGTCAATGTGCAGCTTGCTTTTCATAACTGGGCAATCCAAATGCAATGAGTAGGAAATAATCATAGCACCAGACTGCGGGCAACAAAAAACCTCCCTTATAGGAGGTTTAATGGTGCCCTGAGCCGGACTCGAACCGGCACGGTATCACTACCGGGGGATTTTAAGTCCCATGCGTCTACCAATTTCGCCACCAGGGCAGGTGTGCGTTAAAAATGGAGGCCTGGGCCGGAATTGAACCGGCGTACGCGGCTTTGCAGGCCGCTGCATAACCACTCTACCACCAGGCCGGTGATGTCCATTTTAACCATAAAACACTGCAGTGTTCTATGGCTTTCAAATAAAAAACCTCGGCGAACCGAGGCTTTTAATCTGGAGCGGGAAAAGAGACTCGAACTCTCGACCCCGACCTTGGCAAGGTCGTGCTCTACCAACTGAGCTATTCCCGCGGAAGATGACTATTATCATTTTTTTGCTGATTTCTGTCAAGCCTGAAATAGTAATTTATTTTTGCATGCTAGGCCAAGCTGCCCGTAAATAATCCATTCCTGACCACAAAGTTAAGGCTGCAGCGATGGTTAATAGGCTTTGACCGATTAGAAAAATAGGCAAGCCAAATAAGTTTTCATAGAATAGTAAACAGCCCAAAGCCGTCATTTGGAAGATGGTTTTCAGCTTACCTAAGCCAGCCACTTTAACCAAGCCATGCGCGCCCATTTGTGCCATCCACTCACGTAGCGATGAAATAGTGATTTCGCGACCAACAATAATTGCCGCCAAAATGGCCATATACACGGTGTTATGGCGTTGAACTACAATAAACAGGGTAATTGCCACGGTTAACTTATCGGCAACCGGATCAAGAAATGCGCCAAACGTGGAACCCATATTGTATTTGCGGGCAATCCAGCCATCTAGCCAATCAGATAGAGCACCCAACACAAAGACCGTTGTAGTTAAAATATTACTGTATGGATGATTCCAGTAAAATAACGCGATCATCACAGGAATACTGGCTATACGAAATATTGTTAGCCATGTTGGGATAGTGATTTTCATAGTGGCACCAAATCTATACCGTGTAAGCTGGCATAAATGCGTTCTGCCAAGGCGTGGTTTATACCCTCAACACGTGCTATTTCTTCCACACCAGCCCCTTTTAACCCAGACAAGCCACCAAAATGTTTTAATAAATTTGAACGGCGTTTAGCACCAATGCCTTCAATGCTTTCTAGTGTACTCGTATCACGTGCTTTCTGTCTTCTGCCACGGTGCCCCGTAATAGCGAACCGGTGTGCTTCATCACGCACTTGCTGAATTAATTGCAAGGCCAAGGAATCTGCGCCAGGCTTTAGATGCTGGCCATCTGCTAACACCAAGGTTTCTTCGCCGGCTTTACGTTCCGGGCCTTTTGAAATGCCCACAATACATACTGTTGTAATGTCTAATTGCTTCAACACATCACGGGCCTGGCTTAACTGCCCTTCGCCACCATCTATCAGCAATAAATCCGGCATTATGCCTTGCTCAAGCGCCCGTTTGAAGCGCCGCGATAAAGCCTGGTGCATAGCGGCATAATCGTCGCCTGGGGTTATATCGGTAATATTAAACCGCCGGTATTGGCTGGGCACGGCACCTTCTTCGTTGAACACCACATTTGAAGCAACGGTTGCTTCGCCTTGCGTGTGCGATATATCAAAGCACTCAATACGCTGTGGAATTTGCGCTAAGCCAAGAAGCTTTTGAAGCGCTATGACGCGCTGTTGCTGTGCTTGCTTACCATGCCGCTCGGTGGCTAATGCCAGAATAGCATTATGCTTGGCCATATCTAGAAAGCGCGCACGCTCGCCGCGAACACTACTTTTAATCTCAATCTTACGTTTACCCAACTCGGAAAGCACCGTTTGCAATAGCTCTTGATCTTCGATACTGTGGCTTAGAATCAATTCTTTCGGCGGCGTTCGCAATAAATAAAATTGGCTGATAAAGGCCGACATGACCTCTTCTGGTGTTTCCTCGCCATGGCATTTAGGAAAGTATGCGCGAGTACCATAGCTGATACCATTTCTAAAGCTTAAGCACATTACACAAGCTGTGCCTCCTTCCATCGCAACAGCCAGCACATCCATGTCAACTTGATCACCCTCTACATATTGCTTGGCCTGCACTTTACGAATACTGGCAATTAGATCACGCAATGAAGCTGCCTGCTCGTAATCAAGGCGCTGGCTAGCAGCATCCATATTGGCGGTTAAATCGTCAACCAGCTCATTACTGCGCCCTTGCAAGAACATACCGGCACGCTTGATGCTTTCATCGTAATCGCGCGTGCTAATCAGCCCAACACATGGCGCGGTGCAACGCCCTATTTGATGCTGCAAACATGGCCTGGAGCGATTTCTAAATACCGTATTTTCACAGGTTCGTAAACGAAATATTTTCTGCATTAACTCCATGGTATCGCGCACAGCCAAAACACTCGGATACGGGCCGAAATAGCGTCCAGATATTGTTCGCGAGCCTCGATGAAAAGCGATTCTTGGCCACGTTTCATCAGTAATAATAATGTATGGGTAGCTTTTGTCATCGCGAAGCAGGATGTTGTATTTAGGCTTCAGCGACTTAATCAACTGATTTTCAAGAATTAGCGCCTCAGCCTCAGTACGTGTGATGGTAACTTCCATACGTCTAATTTGCTTGACCATCAGGCTAATGCGTCGTGATGCTAAATCTTCGCGAAAATAACTTGCCACGCGTTTTTTTAGGCTGCTCGCTTTACCAACATACAATACTGCCTCATCATCGCCATACATCCTATAAACACCCGGCGCATTCGACAAATCTTGTACAAAACGTTTGCCATCAAAAACAGCTAGCTGAAGTTCATCCATGTAAAAATCAAGCTATTTGAATACTGACGCGTGACAAGTACTCGGTGGCAATAAAATACCGATGAATTTGATTACTGCCACTATCTGCAATCCAAAGCGATTCAGCATCTAACGCCAATGCACTAGGATTAGCCAATGATTGCATCAATGGATGTGAGCTCAGAGAATTAGTTGTCAAATTAATTGAACGCACCATATGATTATACGAGTCAGCCACCCATAATAAATTATTTTTTTCATCCACAACCACAGCACTAGGATGCTGCAAACCAGCGGTTTTACGTGCGCCATCTTCATTACCATAATGATATAAACCATGTCCGATAAGTGTATTGACGCGCCCTTCAGGAATAGCCACAGTACGAATTGAGGACGAACTTCCCTCTGCAACGAATAAATAATTTTTACCACCGGAAAGCGCTAATGGGTAAGCCAATTCAGCACGAATACCCACGCCATCAATTAAGCCTAAAGAGCCTTTGCCGGTCAGTCGTGCGAAATGCAGATTTGCTAAATTAAAATGGCATATGCAATTATTTCCAGTATCTACAACAAACAACATATTTTGGTCAACAACAACTGAGCTCGGATTATTTAATTGCACATCATGAAATACATCCACCACTTTGTCTGGAGTAAGCCCTGGCTTGCCATTGCCTAAAATGGAGTCAATCATGCCGTCCAATAAGCGCACACGGCGTACCGAATGGTTACCCGTATCAGCCACATACAAATATTCACCGCTAACACACATGCCCATTGGGCGGTTGAAACTCGCATCGCCCGAGATGCCATCTAAGTAAAGCGGCAAGCCATTGCCAAACACACGTTTAACACTGCCATCCAGCGTGCATTCTAATATGCGGTTATGGCCAGAATCTGCTATATACAACATGTTTTTATGGATATGCAGCCCGCATGGGCTATTTAGTACACTAAAGCTTTTTGATTTTGGCTTGACTTGCAATGTCTTGGGTTTAGTACTAATGCTAGCATTCACGTCAAGAATGAGTTCGGCTATCTTGCTTTCAATATCTTTTTTGTGATTATCACCGCTGTATTCAGCTACCACAAAACCATTCACATCAATCAGTACAACAGTGGGCCAAGATTGAATGTCAAAGTGCTGCCAAGTTATCCATTGCGTGTCGTTGGCCACAGGCAGTTTTATATCTAGACGATTAACTACCTCGTGCAGTGTTTTGCTTTCTAATTCAGCTGAGAATTTTGGCAAATGGATGGTTAGTACCGATAATTTATCCTGGTATTTGCGTTGCAATTGTTGCATATCAACAAGTACATTATGGCAATACACAGAAGTCGCGCTCCAAAAAACCAATGCAACAACACGACCTTGATGGTCAGCAATATTCTGCGGGTCAGCATTAATCCAATCAAGTTTCTGGCTTAGCTCAACAGCGGCTTTACTGCTCATGTTCGGCTCCGGCACATCATAAATTAACTTGCAAAAAAGGATTAGATTGCATGTTTAACCAAAAGGCATTGGCGCGTTCAAGATCTTCTGGCGTATCAACACCCGCAGGAAACTGCACCTGCGTTTCAGCAATAGCAATCGAGTAACCATTTTCTAGAATCCTAAGTTGCTCTAAGCATTCGCAAAGCTCAAGTGAACTAGCAGGCAGGCGCGTGATTGCCTTTAAAAAACCTGCACGATAGGCGTAAATACCTATATGCCGTTGCGCTAGGTTTGTGTGGGCAGCATTAGCATCGCGCCGACAAGGAATTGGTGCACGACTAAAATACATGGCCAAACCTTGCGAACTACGCACAACTTTAACAGTATTGGGGTCTTCAAACTGTTGCTGGCTGCTAATTGGTGTACATAAAGTTGCCATTGGGCTTTGCGATTGATATAGCAACGCAGCAATTTGTTTAATCCCTGCAGCAGGCGCAAACGGCTCATCACCCTGCAAATTAACAATAATCTGATCATCATTCCAAGCGAGTAACTGCGCACATTCGGCCAAACGATCGGTTCCAGATTGGTGTGTTGTTGAAGTCATCACAACTTGAATATGCGCAATATGTATAGCATCAACAATGCGCTGATCATCAGTAGCAATAACAACTTGCTTTGCGCCAGCTAACAAGGCACGCTCGGCAACATGCTGAATCATCGGCTTATCACCAATCATTAGTAAAGGCTTACCAGGCAAACGGCTTGAGGCAAAACGAGCAGGAATGGCAACGATAAAATCAATCATAAACTCTTCTGTGCTTTTGCAATAAGGCGTGTGAGCTCTATCAAAAATGCATCCGACAGATGGGCATCAACCGGCACAACCCAGATGTCGTCACGCGTTGATTCGATTAATTTTACTGCATCTTTCTCAGTCATCAAAATCGGCCCAGAAACAGGTAAATCCACGACATTAAACTGATGATGATCCGGAAATGGGTACGGAATGACTTTAATGCCCAACGCCGTCAATGCATCAAAAAATCGTTGTGGGTGCCCAATACCTGCTATAGCATGAATGCTATGGCCAGAAAAATCACACAAAGCTTTCTGCTCTCCCGACAATAGATGATAGCACTGCTTAATCTGTAACTGCATGGCATAGGCATCAAGCGTATCCAAGAGTAAGCCATTGCCAACACGCAAATTAACACTTCGCACAGGCTCGCGCAGTGGCCCGGCTGGTAATAAATGGCCATTACCATACAGACGTTTGCTGTCAAATACTTCAATCTCAATATGTCGCGGCAACTGGCGATGCTGCAAGCCATCGTCAGAGACAATGATGTTACAACCCTGTTCTATCAAATACTCAGCAGCGCGTATACGTTTTGAATCAACTCGTACAGGTACACTGGTATGTTTGGCAATTAAGAAAGGCTCATCGCCGCATTCATCCGTTGCACAAGAAAGCGCAACGCTGACTGGCACACTTGTTCTCCGGCCATAGCCTCGGCTGACTACGCCAGGTGAATAGCCTAGTCGTTTAAGCTCTTTGACCAGTGTGATGATGAGCGGCGTTTTGCCGGTGCCGCCCACTGTGAAATTGCCTACCACAATGACTGGGGCACTTAATTTTTGTGTATTGATGGTTTTTTGTAAACTGAGCAAGAATCTGTAAAAGCGTTCAATAACACGCAATAGAAAATTGGGCTTTGTATTGCTATACCAATGCGAAGTAAGCCAAGACTCAAGCCCTAACACTAGCCACCATCCGTTTCTCGGAACTGCATTTTATGCAGGTGACTGTATAAGCCGCCTTTTTCGAGCAGTGTTTGATGCGTGCCGCATTCAACTAAACGCCCTTCATCGAGCACCAACACTTGATCTGCATGTTCAACCGTGGATAAGCGATGAGCAATAATCAGCGTGGTGCGATCTGGGATTAAATGCGCCAAGGCGTCTTGCACTAAACGCTCAGATTCGTTGTCTAAGGCTGCCGTTGCTTCATCAAGAATTAATATTGGTGCGTCTTTTAAGATTGCGCGGGCAATGGCTAAACGTTGCTTTTGGCCACCACTCAAGCGGCTGCCGCGCTCGCCTATTTTGGTATGGATTCCTTCAGCAAGTTTGACTACAAATTCCTCGGCATTTGCAGCACGCAGTGCTTGCCATACATCCTGTTCTGTGGCGTTGGCTTTGCCGTAGCGCACATTGGCCAAAACCGAATCATCGAACAACATCACTTGCTGGCTTACTAAAGCGATTTGTTGCCGCAAACTTGCGAGCGTGTATTCGCGGATGTCGTTATCGTCCAATCGGATAATTCCGCTGCTCGGCTCATAAAAACGTGGTAATAGTCGAATCAAGCTTGATTTGCCGCTTCCAGAACGCCCCACGATGGCAGTAACTGTGCCGGGTTTTGCGATAAACGATACTTCAGATAAAGCCGACTTGCCATCATCACTGTATTGCACGCTAACAGCGTCAAAACTAAGATAGCCATTTACACGGCCCGCTACAATATTGCCAGCATCGGTTTCATCGGGTTGATCAAGCACAGCAAACAGCCGCTCACTGGCTGCAACACCGCGCTGGATAATGCTTTGCACATTGGTTATGCGCTTCAAGGACGGCAATAGCACCATCATTGAGGTCATCAGCGTAACAAATGAACCGGCCGACATTCGGCCTTGCGTGGCTTCATGGCCTGCCACCACCAAAATAACCACCAAGGCAGAAGCCGCTAATAATTGCACAATCGATGAAGCGCTAGCTCGAGTTGATTCAACTTTCATATGCATTTTTAAATTGCCGCGCGCAATATCGCCATAGCGCTTTTCGGCGGCATCTTGCATGCCATAAATTTTAACTTCTTGCTGAGCAGCAAGTGTTTCTTCGGCAGTTTGCGCCAGTTTGCCAACGCCTTCTTGAATGCCGCGATTGATGCGACGATAGCGGCTACTAACTTTACTGGAAATATAGCCAATAAGCGGCGCAACCACCAGCACAGCCAAGGTAACTTTCACGCTTTCTAGCAACATAACCACAAGTAAGGCAATTATGGTTAGCGTGTCAGTTATTGCAATCTTGATAGCTTCACTGCTGGCCTGTGCCACTTGGTCGGTGTCGTAATTCAGACGGCTAACTAAGGTAGGCACCGGCTCATGATCAAAACGCTTACTTGGCATTCTCAAAAATTTACCTAGCAATTGTTGCCTTAAATCAAACACAACGCTTCTACCAGTTAGCGCCATCCCATAGTCAGTCACCCATGTGGCAATACCGCGCAACACGAAAAGGCCAAGAATAGCTAATGGTAGCGACCAATTTGTATCAGGATTTTTGTCCACAAAAGTGACATCCACAATTGGCTTCATTAAGCGTGTAAATGCAGCAGCTGATAGTGCTTCAATAAGCATGCCGATACTTGCGATAATAAGGTATAGCCGATGTTTATTGGTATAAGTCAGAAGCCTTTTATAGATAATCCAAGCCCCTGTATCTTTTGCAGAACGCACTATTTTTTCTCCGGTGCCGTAGCAATGGAAAGCCGCGAGAAGCCCAGTTGACCAATAGCATCCATGGCGGTAATTACCGATTGATGGGTGGTTTTGGCATCGGCTTGAATCACGATCGTGCGTTGTTTGTCGTTGCCCGCTTGTTGGCTAATCGCTTCTTTCAAGCTACTTAAATCATTTCTCACTAAGGCGGTATTGCCAACAAAATAATTTCCGGACTTATCAATCAAAATAACCAAAGGTTTATTTTGCTGCTCCGACTGGCTGGCTTGACTGCTGGGCAAGGTGATTTTTAAGGCCGAACGATTATTGAAGCTAGTGGTTACTACAAAGAAAATAATCAGCGTAAACACCACATCAATAAGTGCTGTGAGATTAATCTCAACATCGTCGTCTGTGCTGGATGTATCAAAACGCATGCTATGCCTTACTCCGCTTGCTTTGCTTCAAGCACATCAAGCAGGTTCATGGCAATTTTTTCCATTTCAATTAAATAGCCAGCCACTTTGCCTCTGAAATAGCGGTGCAACATTAGCGCTGGAATAGCCACAATAAGACCACTTGCCGTGGATATTAAGGCTTGGCCAATACCGCCCGCCAATTGATTGGCATCGCCAACGCCAGTGGTCAGAATGGTTAAAAACATTTGAATCATACCAATCACCGTACCTAATAAGCCAAGCAATGGCGAAACCGAAGCTATACTGCCTAAGGTTGGCAAAAAGCGATTTAGATCGTGGCTAATATGCCTGCCAACATCTTCAATGCGTTCTTTAATAACATGCCTCGGACGGTGCCTAACAGATAATGCTGCTGCCAATAATTCACCCAATGGCGAATTAAGCTTTAAACGCTGTATTTCCGCATTATCCAAGGTCTTACCACGCGACCAATTTTCGATATCTTGCTCAATGCCGTGTGGCAACACTTCCGATCGCCGCAAAGTCCAAAGGCGTTCCAAACTGATTGCCGTGGCTAATACTGCCAAGATTAGCAATGGCAGCATCACCCAGCCGCCGGATGTCAGTAATTCCAACATATAACCTCAAATAGAATAATTAACCACTTCCATAGCATAGCCTGAGATGCCCTAATAGGCGAATTTAATACTTGCGCAACCTGAGTTTAGTGTGGGCTATCGCGTTGCCAATAGCGTTGGCCTTCAACTCTGGCACGATAACGCCAATACCAACCATCAGGCCCAGATTGCAATTCGGCCCAACCAGTGTCCACCGAATTAACCACTTGTGCGCCAACATTAAGATATCGTTCCAGCACCAAATGATTGGGGTGTTTGAAACGATTTTGGAAACCGCTGGATATCAATGCATAGCGCGGCTTCACCTGTTCTAAAAACGCCTGTGATGAAGATGTTTTGCTGCCATGATGCGGCACCACCAAAATATCCGATTTTAGTGATTGGCCATATCGATCAATAAGCTGGTATTCAACATTTGCAGAGATATCACCCGTTATCAGTACCGATTGCCCTTTCGCCTCAATACGAAGCACGCAGGAACCGTCATTATCGGATTGTTCACCTTGCCCATCCGGCCATAAATAGCTAAAACGCACGCCATCCCATTGCCAGGAATAGCCCATTTCACAGGCTGTTGCTCTCGCTAATGGGTAGGAAGCCTGTAACGCGACGATGTTGATTGCTGCCTGAACAGCCGATAAGCCACCCGCATGGTCATTATCTGCGTGGCTAATCACAACTTTATCCAATCGAGTAATCTGCAGTGCGCGCAATGCCGGAACAATGCTGGATTCCCCACGACTAAAGCCTTTAACCTTACCAGCGCCGGTATCGTACAACAATGTATGATTATTTGTACGGATTAATACCGACAAACCCTGCCCCACATCAATCATGGCAATACGCATGCGGCCTATAGGTATTTGTTCATGTAGCGGAATCAGGATTGGTAATAAAAACGCGATGCCTAGCCATTTCCCCGGAATGGCTTTCGGCATCATACATATACATGCACCAAATAAGGCTAAAAACACAAGCCAAACACTTGGCTCTGCACAATAAATGCTTGACCACTGCAACTGCGCTGCCCAGCTCAGGATCGTCCAGAAAGCCTGCATAGCTAGCGCCGCGGCCTGCCAAAAAAATGAAGCGACAATAGGAAGCCAAGCAAACGCTATACCGAGCAATGCCAAAGGTACTACCACTAAGCTTATCCATGGGATTGCCAGAAAATTAATTATCGGGCCGATTAGGGTTGTTTGATGGAAAAACCCAATACTTAATGGCAATAAGCCAATTGAAACCAGCCATTGCGCCCGAACAAATGGCTTAATAATGCCTTGGTTTGTTGTTTGTGGCATAAACGCAACTAATAACAATACGCCGATAAAACTCAGCCAAAAACCCGGGCTTAAAATCGCAAACGGATCCCACAACAAAATCACTAATAAAGACAAGGCAACTGACTGTACGGTTGAGCAATTTCTATTCAGCAGTTTGCACCCCATAAATACCGAAATCATCAATGCCGTACGCACCGTGGGAATAGCAAAACCTGCTAAAGCTGTATACGCCCAAGCTGCAAAAATAGACACATAAGCGGCCGCGTAAACACGGCTAAGTCGCAGGCCTAGCATTGGGCAAAGCCAATACACAGCGCGAACTAAGTACACCACAAAGAGTGCCACCATGCCGACGTGAAAGCCTGAAATGGCGATCAAATGTGTGATTCCGGTTTTTCGGAGTATGTCCCAATCTTGATCGGTTAAAGCCCGCGTATCACCAATAGCCAAGGCCTGCACAAAACGGGCGTTTTCGCCGGGCAACAATAGCTGTATTTGCTGCGATAAGGCATTACGAAAGGTATCAAGCGTTGTTGAAGAAGATTGTCGTTCTGCTACTTTTTTAACATAGCCCTGCGCCATTAGGCCTTGCTGCAAAGCGCGCTGTTCGCTATCAAAGCCGCCTGGGTTCATTACACCATTGGGGGTGCGTAATAAAACCTGAAAGCGCCAGATGTCGCCCGGGTTTATTGCCTGCTTGGATTTGTACCACGCCAGTTTAACTTTTTGTCCAGTCAATGCAGGGAAATCATCCGATGCAAGCACAGTAGCTTGAAAATTCCATTGCTCTAGATTTTGCTCTGGCAGGCTAGTAATTTTTGCCATAACAAAACCCGTGCGCCCGGAATCTTGCAGAGAAAGCCGCTGCGACAACGCATAATGTGCGTGCAGGTTGCAGTAAAAAATGCCTAGTAAAATTGCTGCTATGCTGGCATAGCGCGAGTAACGCCAAACGATAAAAAGCGCTAAAAGCAATAGGAAAATACTGAAAGCCAGCGTAGGTAAATTCGCAAATAGCTGTAATCCTGCAATACCTAGAGCGAAAGAAAAAATGTTTAATGGGCGGCAGACTGACAACTGATTCTGCGCCCGGGGCGTCATTGGGTGTGTTCTCGTAATTGGCCTTGAAACAACTCCAGAACGCGATCGCATTTTTCTGCCAAACGGTGATCATGGGTAACAATCACCAATGCGGCGTTTTGCTGATGCTTTAATTGCATCAATAAATCAAATACGCCTGCGGCGGTTCGTTCATCCAGATTGCCGGTTGGCTCATCGGCCAACACACAAGCGGGTTTATTTACCAAAGCCCTAGCAACTGCAACGCGTTGCCGTTCGCCACCGGAAAGCTCACCCGGCTTATGTTGCAAACGATGGCCTAACTCAACTTGCTCTAACAATGCTTTGGCTGGTATTTCAGCATGTTTGGCTGATTGCCCAGCAATAAGCAAGGGCATCATTACATTTTCAAGCGCGCTGAATTCAGGCAATAAATGGTGGAATTGGTAAATAAAACCCAAATGCTTACTACGCAAACGGCCGCGCTCTGCTTCTGAAAAGCTGTGTAAATCTTGCCCCATCAATTGCACATTGCCAGCCGTTGGCGCATCAAGGCCAGCCAATAAGTGCAGTAAGGTGCTTTTGCCAGAGCCCGACGCACCCACAATAGCCAAAGATTCTCCAGCCAACACATGCACATCAAGCGCTGAAAAAACTGGTGTGTTTAGTTGTCCGTCTTGATAGGTTTTAGCAAGATTTGTGCCTTGAATAATAAACTTACTCATAGCGCAGTGCTTCAACAGGATTGGTTTTGGCGGCGCGCCAGGCGGGATAAATTGTTGCTAATAAACACATAATAATTGCAACAAGCACAATTGTTAACACGTCAATGCTGTTGACAACAGTTGGCACACCGCTGATGTAATACACATCAGCTGGCATCAGTTCATTGCCGGTTATTGATTCAATAAGATGCACAATAGTGCTTAAATTTTTCGAAAGCAAAATACCAAATACAGTACCCAAAGCTACTCCCACTAAGCCAATAACCAAACCCTGCACCATAAAGATTTGCATTACTTGCTGTGGCGATATGCCCAAAGTCCTGAGTATAGCGATGTCTGCCTGTTTGTCATGCACTAACATCACTTGCGAAGATACTAAATTAAACGCCGCAATAGCAATCACTAATGATAATAGAATGAACATCACGGTTTTTTCCATCTTCAAGGCTCTGAAGAAATTGGCATGGTCGCGTGTCCAGTCCCGCACAATGTAGGCACCATCCATGCGTGTTGCAAGATCACGCGAGACATTCCAAGCTTGCCAAATGTCAGTTAACTTAATGCGAATCCCGGTAACAGAATTGTCCATGCGTAACAATTTTTGAGCGTCATCCAAATGAATTAGCGCCAAACCAAAATCGTATTCTTGCGCACCAATTTCAAAAATACCACTCACTTTGAATCGTTTAGCACGTGGCATAGTGCCGAATGGAGTTGCTACCGATTCTGTTACGAAGGCATTCACCGAATCACCCACACGCACATTCAATACGCCGGCCAGCTCAGAACCTAAGACAATATTAAACTGCCCTGGCTTGAGAGAATCCAAACGGCCTTCGCGCATTTTATTGGGTAAGTCAGATACTTTGACTTCATACGTAGGCAATATGCCACGCAGTATGGCACCTTGCTTGCTCTGACCTTGCAAAAGGCTTTCTGTTTGCACATATGGCGCTGCGCCAACAACACGTTTATCATTGCTAGCCAGTTCTATTGCGCGCGGCCAATCGTTTAAATTGCCATTAACGCCCTCAATCGTGGCATGCGCAACGGTACCTAAAATACGATTACGCAATTCTTCTTGAAAGCCATTCATCACCGAAATGGTGGTGATTAAGGCAACTACTCCAATGAAAATGCCAAGCACTGAAGCCAAAGAAATAAAGGAAATAAAGCCATTGCGGCGCTTAGCGCGCAGATAGCGAAGACCGATAGAGGCAGTGAGTGGCTGAAACATCTGCTTATAATACGGGGTTTGTGATGAGTGTTGGCAACCAATTAGCGATATTTCTGTTTTGTGCCCTAATCAACAAACGCAAATGCCGTAACTCAGTATGATTCAAGCGAGCGCACAACCAAAATTTGCTAACGGATTTACCCTGCATTTGCGCCTGACATTCAATAAGAAAGCCCCAATCGCGCCAAACAATGTGCTCGAGTGCGTGTTGTGCATTATCGCTACTTAAAAAAAGTATGCCTTGTGCATTCGACTCGAGTATGTACGCGGCCTGCTTTCTATATTGCTGGAAACTGTGAATTGCATAGCACGTTGCAATCAAGATAAGTGCCAGTTTAAGCAATATGCCAAATCCTGATAACGAAATGCTAATAATGGCTAGTATGGCTAAAACTGGCAGGCCAAACACAATCAACACATCTGGCTGGCAGTTAATTCGGCAAATCGGAAATACGGCTAACGAGTGCATCAATGGATTCTTCCTCTGGGCGCTCAAGGCCCATAAACCATCGCCACAGTTTATCGTCTTCGCAATCGAGTAGTTGTAGGAAAAGCTTTCTTTCGTTGTCGTCTGCCATCGGCCAACGCTGATCAAGAAAGCGCAGCATCAGTTGATCGAGCTCACGCATACCACGCCGACATCGCCAACGCAGGCGTTTAATTTCAGGATCAACGGATTCTATCTCACTCATCCAAGCAAATACTGATACGCCAAAATGATCCAAAGAACCCACAGCGCTATACCGCCAAACAGATAAGCGGCGAAACGGTGGTTCACTCGGTTATAGGTGCAATGGATGTAGCTGTGTAAATAGCGCAAGTTAACAAATGCCCATGCCAAGACCACGATCGCGGCGTTTTGCACATCTGTCACGATAGCCAATAATAAAGCGGCGTAAAACAATACAGGCAGTTCGAACAGATTGCGGAAGTTGTCGGCTGCACGGGAATCTTCAAATTGCGCTGTCTGTGCGCTGGTTGCTACGGCTTGCGGATGAATACGACGGCGCTTCATTTCAGCAATACGCGTTTGGAACAGGCGTAACCAAACGAAAAAACTTAACAACGCCATGGCGAACAAAGGCCAAATGAGTGCATTTTGCATGGTTTATGCTCCGTGCCTTTGCAAAATCATTTTCTTAATTTCGCCAATCGCTTTCGCGGGATTCAAGCCTTTCGGGCAAGCGCGAGCGCAGTTCATGATGGTATGGCAACGATACAGTTTGAATGGATCTTCCAATTCATCTAAACGCGCTCCGGTGTCTTCATCACGCGAATCGATAATCCAACGGTAGGCTTGCAATAGAATCGCTGGGCCTAAATAACGGTCGCCATTCCACCAATAGCTTGGGCACGAAGTTGAGCAGCATGCGCATAAAATACATTCGTATAAGCCATCTAGCTTGACGCGATCTTCTTTAGACTGCAGCCGCTCACCGGAAGCAGGCGCAGCCGATTGGGTGCGTAACCAAGGCTTGATCGAGGCGTATTGCGCGTAGAAATGGCTAAGATCTGGCACCAAGTCTTTAATCACTGGCATATGCGGCAGCGGGTAAATAGGCACAATTTTTTTACTGCACTCATCAATAGCTTTGGTGCATGCCAAGGTGTTGGTACCATCAATATTCATTGCACAGGAACCGCAGATACCTTCGCGGCAAGAACGCCGGAAAGTCAAAGTCGGATCAATTTCGTTCTTGATTTTGTTTAAGGCATCCAGCACCATCGGGCCACATTGATCAAGATCGATATCGTAGGTGTCGACGCGCGGATTTGCCGTATCGTCGGGATTCCAGCGATAAATTTTAAATGTACGCAAATTGCCGCCGGCATTAGACGCAGGAAAATGTGTGCCTTTGGTAATCGTCGAATTTTTTGGAAGCGCGAATTCAGCCATAATAGTTGTCCAAGAGTATTTTCAATTGCAAGTGCGATAGATGAATCGCCCTTACGTGAAATCAGTATTTACGTTCTTTCGGTGGAATAAATGCAACGTCTGAGCTAAGCGTATTCAAATGCACGGGACGGTAGTCAATACTGACCTCGCCTTTTTCATCAATCCAAGACAAGGTGTGCTTCATCCAGTTTTCATCATCACGGGTTTTGAAATCCTCGCGGGCATGTGCGCCGCGCGATTCTTTGCGGTTCTCGGCGGAAACCATGGTTACTACCGCTTGGCCCAGCAAATTCTGCAGTTCCATGGTTTCGATTAAATCCGAATTCCAGATCAACGAACGATCAGAGACTTTCACATCTTCAAAGCTGCTGAATGCCTGCTTGATTTTACTGACACCCTGCTGCAAGGTTTCACCGGTGCGGAATACCGCCGCATCATTTTGCATAATCTGCTGCATGTTGTCGCGAATTTCAGCGGTTGGCGTTGAACCATTAGCAAAACGCAGTTTATCCAAATTAGCTAAAGATTTATCTAAGGTAGAAGCTGGCAAGGTTTTATGCGGCATATTCGGCTTAATAGTATCCGCGCAGCGGTTGGCTACAGCACGACCAAACACGACTAAATCGAGCAAGGAGTTCGAGCCCAAACGGTTAGCGCCATGCACCGACACACAAGCCGCTTCACCGATGGAATACAAGCCCGGCACCACACTATTCGGATCGCCGTTTTTCAAGGTAACCACTTCGCCGTGATAATTGGTTTGCAAGCCACCCATGTTGTAATGCACCGTTGGCAGAACGGGAATTGGCTGTTTGTTTACGTCAACTCCAGCAAAAATTTTCGCGGTTTCAGAAATGCCAGGCAGTTTTTCGTGAATTATGGCGGGATCTAAATGGGTTAAATCTAAAAAGATATGATCTTTCTTCGGCCCAACGCCACGGCCTTCACGGATTTCGATGGTCATTGAACGGCTGACCATATCGCGCGGTGCTAAATCTTTTACGCTTGGCGCATAGCGCTCCATAAAGCGCTCGCCCAAGGAATTACGTAAAATGCCGCCTTCACCACGTACGCCCTCGGTGATCAAACAACCAGCACCGTAGATGCCAGTTGGGTGGAATTGCACGAACTCCATATCTTGCATTGGCAGGCCGGCACGCAATGCCATGCCGCCACCATCGCCAGTGCAGGTGTGCGCCGAAGTGGCGGAAAAATACGCGCGGCCGTAGCCACCCGTTGCTAGCACCACGCCATGCGCGCGGAACACATGCAGCGTGCCTTCAGCCATATCCAATGCAATCACACCACGGCAAACACCCTCTTCGTCCATAATTAAATCAAGCGCGAAGTATTCAATGAAAAATTTGGCATCGTGCTTCAGGCTTTGCTGGTAGAGCGTGTGCAAAATAGCGTGGCCGGTGCGATCAGCTGCAGCGCAGGTGCGTTGTGCTGGCGGGCCTTCGCCGTATTGCGTGGTCATACCACCGAATGGGCGCTGATAGATTTTGCCCTCTTCAGTACGCGAGAATGGCACGCCGTAATGCTCGAGTTCGATAATGGCTGGAATCGCTTCACGGCACATATACTCAATAGCGTCTTGATCGCCCAACCAATCGGAACCTTTCACGGTATCAAAGAAATGATAGCGCCAATCGTCTTCACCCATATTGCCGAGCGCAGCCGAAATACCGCCCTGCGCGGCTACCGTATGCGAGCGAGTAGGAAACACTTTCGAAATGCAAGCGGTTTGCAAGCCTTTCGCGGCAAGCCCGAAGGTTGCACGCAAACCCGCTCCACCAGCACCCACCACAATCATGTCGTATTTGTGTTCAATAATTTTATAGGCTCGACTCATAAGCTTCTCATGCACTCAATGCTAAGCGCGCGATAGCCAATACAGCGGCTACCGAGGCTAAGGAATAAATAATTTTAATAGCGATTTGCAGGCTAATTTCTAAAGCCGGCTGATGGATATAATCTTCCACAACCACTTGCAAGCCAAGCCGTGCATGCCAAAACAAGGCCAACACATACAGCACTAAAACCGCGCTGAACAAAGGCTGTGCAAATAAAGCTTTGAGTTGTGCATAATCAGACACACCGTATTTCGCCAAGCAATACACCGCGAAAGGTGTTAATAGAGCCAACACAATGGCCGTTAGGCGCTGCATCCACCAATGCCCAAAACCTGACTTTGCAGAACCTAAACCTTTAGCTGTAGCAATCGGGTCACGATAATTCATCATAGACCGCCTTTAGATAAGGCTAACAGCCATAAACTAGCTGTTGATAGGATGGTTAGCACTAAAACAGAAATACCGGATTTAGTGACCGTTTGAATGTTGTAGCCTTTTCCTGCATCCCAAAACAAATGCCTTATTCCGTTAAATAAGTGATACATCAGGCAAAGGCTAAATGCAAAAATGGCTAATTGACCGAAAATGCTCTGCAAGCAAACTTGCGTAACTGCAAAGGTATCAGGCCCCATCGACAGGGAGATTAAAACCCACAATGTAAGTAAACTACCTAAAGCCAATATAACTCCTGTAATCCTATGCACGATTGACAACACAGAGGTTATTTGCGGGTTATAAACCTGTAAGTGTGGTGATAAAGGTCGGTTATTTGAAGACATTAGGTCTTATCCATAGGTTAGAAGTCGATGCAACGGCCGTTTTTTTCCCAATCACCATAACGAGTAGGTTCCGGGCCTTCACGGCCGCCAATTTCAGGCACAACGGGTTTGGGGTTAATGGCAGGGTGTTCAACAGAATTTGTATCCGTTGTTATCTGATTATCGTTAGAATGCACTAATTGATTCATTTTACTATGGTAAATCCCTACGTCATGTCATTCAAGTTAAATTTAAATCCAGTTTCAGGATTTGCATTGCCTACTACCCATATAATTTACGCAAATGGCCGTGACGCTGGCGTATTTTTACAAGCACAACTTATGAATGATGTTGCTGCTTTAAGCGATGGACAATGGCAATATACTGGCTGGCTAAATGCCCAAGGGCGCGTGCTGGCACTGTTTCAGCTTCTGAAATTATCGGATGAGCAATTCTTAATTGTGCTCAACAGTTTGGATCCTGAGTGGCTCATAGACAACCTAAAGCGCTTTGTATTTCGATCTAAAGTGAGCTTCACGGCAATGCCTAGCCTGTTTGCATCCGGTGAAATTCTTACAGCAGAGAATATTCTGCCTGCCGAACAAGGGTTTTATGGTGATATTGAAAGCCAACTGAGTATTAATCTGCCCGGCACACTTTGCTCTCGCAGGTTGCATTTAAGCAAAATATCCGCGCACGCAAACGATCAAGCGCTTGATCAATGGCATTGTATTGATATGGCGAATGGCTGGCCTTGGATTGATAACGCATTGCAAAATCTTTGGACCCCGCAAATGCTTAGCTTGCAAACACTGAATGCCTTTAGCTTGAAAAAAGGCTGCTACCCAGGTCAAGAAATTGTGGCGCGCACGCATTATTTAGGCAAAAGCAAGCGGCATTTAGTGAATCTAATCGGGCAAAACTTAATTAGCTCGCAAGCGGTGCAGCAAAATGGAATAGACATTGGCAAGGTGGTGAATGCCAACCAAACCAGAAATTTTGCCATCGCCGTGTTGCCTGTGCAATTAGTGGAGAATGCCGGCATTCAAAATCCTACCGGCGCGCTCGAAATCATTGCATTTAGTTAATTAAGCAATAGTCAGCTCAACTTCAATATTGCCACGCGTGGCGTTTGAATAGGGGCACACTTGATGGGCAGTAGCCACTAAATCTTCCGCTACGGCTCTCTCCATGCCGGGCAATGTAATCAACATGCGCACAGCAATGCCGAAACCCTGTGGAATCGGGCCAATATCCACACTGGCGTCTATCGATGCATCGGCTGGTACACTGATTTTTTTCATGCCTGCTACGTGTTTCATGGCACCCATAAAGCAGGCGGAATAGCCAGCCGCAAATAGCTGCTCAGGATTGGTGCCATTGCCAGCGCCGCCCATGGCAGGCGGTGGTGAAAGTTTAACTTCTAGCAAACCGTCATCGCTTCGGGAGCTACCATCACGGCCACCCGTGGTATGTGCATGTGCTGTGTAAACAACTTTTTCGAGCTTGGTAGCCATGTTTGTTCCTGTAAGTAAATTTATTGATTGGTCATTGCGAGAGTTAATATCGATTTTTAACACAAAACCTAAATTCAAGTATAGACATATTAGCAAATGCTATGTATTTTGCATTTTTTTTGAATATTGCTGAAAATATGCGCAACATCACACTTTTAAACAAAAGCTGCATCGTTTTAAGACAAAGTCTTAACCAACAGCATTCAGATTATGAGAAATAGTGATAACCTGAACACATTCTAAGGGAGAATTCGTTATGCTGTCACGTTTATTTTTATCCGCAACTTTATCACTTTTCTCAATTAGTGCATTTGCAGCCAATTACACTATTTCAGTAGAACCTAACTATCCAGCGAGCCAGGCTCAGGAAATCTATAAGCCGTTATTAACTTACTTACGCAAATCAACTGGGCATACTTTTACGCTAAACACCTCTAACAACTACCATGCCTATTGGCGTGATGTGTTAGCGAACAAAGCCACCGACTTCACCTTCGAAGAGGCGCATTTTGCTGATTTTCGCATTCAACGTTTTGGTTTTGTACCTTTAGTACGCGTTGCAGAAGCCACTCAATTTTCACTATTGGTTAGCCCCGAAAATAAAGAAAAAGGCGTTCAAGGGCTTTTTTCAGGCACCATTGTGAGTATGTCGGCACCTAGCTTGGGCTATTTGTTTCTTGGCGAATTATTTCCAAATCCTATTGCACAACCAGAAATTGCTTCAACGGCACAAACATGGAAAGATGGCATTGATAGTGTGTTTGCACAAGAAGCGTATGGTGCTATTGCTCCTACCTACATTACACAGTTATATCCAAATCTTGAATCTGTGTATTTATCCAGAAGTTTGCCAGGTCGCTCAATGAGCGCATCACGTAAAGTGCCTGCCGATGTGCGCGCTGCCGTGACCAATGCGATGCTGAAACTGCATCAAAATGCCGACTTGATTGACGTTTTAACTGAGTTAGGCACTAGCCAATTCGTGGCAAATAAAGCCGCAGATGTTTATGGTAATGAGCGTATGTTGCGACGTGTATTTGGCTACCCAAAAAGCACACTGAAGCCCGCAATTGCAAAACCTGCGGTGCTACCAGCAACTGCTGTTAAACCGGCAACTGCGGTAAAAAAATAAGCCTTACACTAAATCAATAGCGGCGCTGACAATGTCAGCGTCTGCTGGAATTACCGTAAATGCGGCGCCCGCTAAGGGTGTGTATGTATCTACACCAACCACGCGGCGCAAAGGTTTAGCGCCCAAGCCCGCTTCAACAATGGCGGTTATTACGCCCTCACCCACGCCGGCACTTTTGCGCCCTTCATCAACCACAATAATGCGTTTGCATTGGCCCGCATGCTTGGCTATTACTGCCGCATTGAGTGGTTGCAGCCAACGTAAATCAACCACACGCACTTTCCATTGCAACATCGATTCAATCTGCTTAGCGGCGCGCAAGCTCATTGGTACGCCATTGCCAAAGGTAAAAATCACCACGTCATTATGCTCAGGGAAATAGCTGCGTTCAGCACCAATTTCCATAGCCTGATCCAATGCCGGGTAAGTGGTTTGCCATAAGCCATCGCCTGGTTGGTATAAATCTTTAGCCATATACAACGCAATGGGCTCAAGATAGGCACATACACGACCATTAACTTTTGCCAAGGCCATCATCGAACGCAACATAGTCACCGCATCATCGCCGCGTGATGGGCAGCCAACCACTAAACTTGGAATATCGCGCAATGCCGTAATGGAATTATCGTTATGGAAATGGCCGCCAAAGCCGCGCTGATAGCCCAATGCAGCAACGCGCATAACCATCGGGTTTTGGTATTGGCCATTGCTGAAGAATTGCAAAGAACAGGCCTCACCACGGATTTGATCGCAAGCATTATGAAAATACGCTAAATACTGTATTTCCGGCATCGGCAACATGCCCATATTGGCAAAGCCCTGCGCCAAACCAAGAATCATCGTTTCATCAAGCAACGTATTGAACACCCGTGAACCTTTAAAGGCTTTTTGCAGGCCTTTGGTAACGGTATATACGCCACCTTTTTGCGCTACATCTTCGCCAAACAATAGGCTTTCTGGGTATTTGCAAAATAAATCATGCAAGACGTTATTGATTTGAATCGCCATATGCCGTGGTGATTGGTTTTCCGGCAATTTGGCCTCAGAGCCAAATACGGCTAAGCGCTTTTCGTGATAATCAGTACGCACAGCTTCCGCCATCACGGCATCTGGTGTAAACGGAGCCAGCGGCTTAATCACTTCTTCAAGCGTTTCCAGTTTCGGCCGGCTATCGGCATCGGCGGCGGCGGCAAAACACTTAACACGCGTTGCTTCATATAAATCCAAAACCTGCTGTTTACTCAGCAAGCCGGATAGTAAGGCAATCTCTGCCGAACGTAGCAAAGGATCGGAGGCCTCAACTGCCATTAATTCTTCAATCGAACGCCATTCAATCTCGAAATCGGTGCCAGCATGGCCCATGATACGTGTTGTTTTTAGGTGTAAAAATGTGGGACGGCGCGTTGTGCGGCAATGTTGCACGGCGCGCTGTACTTGCGCATAACCTTCGGCAATATCTAAACCATCGGCATAGAAATAATCCAAGCCATCGCGGTTTTTGAATGCGTTATTAATCCAACCCGTTGGCGTTTTTACCGAAATACCAATGCCGTTGTCTTCGCAAACAAACAATACTGGTGCGGGTAGCTTTTGATAGGCCGTCCATTGTGCGGTGTTGAAGGCGGTTTGCGCAGTGGCATGATTGCTCGAGGCATCGCCAAACGAACAGATAACGATTGAATCTTCGGGAATCGGCAAGCTATGGCCAATACGCTTGGCTTGCTCAATGGCTATAGCGGTGCCAAGTGCCTTCGGCAAATGCGAGGCGATGGTGGATGTTTGCGGCAGAACCCAAAGCGGTTTGCTGCCCCATACTTTATGTCGGCCACCAGAAATCGGATCATCTTTGCTAGCCGCAAAACTCAAGGCCGAATCCATAATCGGATCCATGCCTGGCAATTTACGAAAACGTTCAGCCATAAAACCGCCGCTACGATAATGCAAAAATGCCGGGTCGGTGTGCCGCGTTAATCTCGCCACCATGGCATTGCCTTCATGGCCGGAGCTGCCAATGGTATAAAACACTTTTTGTTGCACGCGCAGAACACGTGCCATTAAATCTAAATGCCGTGAAATCAGCTGCGATTCAAACAGCGAAATAAAATCGTTGGCATTGCAAGGGCTGCCATCAAGAATTGCTTCTTCAGGCGTAGGTTTAGGCTGCACTTCGCCTTGCCAGTTCTGCACAAATTCAATGAAGTTGTCGTCGCAGATTTTGGCGCGGTTAACATCTTTTTGTCGCGCAGGAATCAAGGCTTTCAACTCAGCAGACATGCACAATCCTTCGCTTAAAACGCATTAATACCTGTAAGCTCACGGCCAATCACCAGTTGATGCACGGTTTCGGTGCCTTCATAAGTAATCACCGATTCAAGATTTAAGGCATGCCGGATCGGGCAATATTCGGTAGTAATACCAGCGCCTCCCAAAATATCGCGGGCTTCGCGGGCAATATCAATAGCCATTCGGCAGTTGTTCCACTTGGCTAGGCTCACTTGTGCGGGCTGCATTACGCCGGCATCTTTCAAGCGGCCTAATTGCAAGCTAAGCAATTGCGCGAGTGTTATGCGGCGCGCCATTTCGGCTAATTTAATTTGAACAGCTTGATTGGCCGCTAATGGGCGATCAAACAGAATGCGGGTTTTGGAATATTCCACCACTTCGGTTAAGCAAGCTTGCGCCGCGCCGATTGGGCCCCATGTGATGCCGTAGCGCGCTTGGGTTAAACAACCCAATGGGCCTTTTAAACCTTTCACATTTGGTAAGCGATTCGCTTCTGGTACGCGCACATTATCAAAAAACAATCCTGATGTGACTGAGGCGCGCAAACTCATTTTGTGCTTGATTTCTTGCGCCACAAAACCGGGTGTGCCTTTTTCAACTATAAAGCCCTGAATTCCTTCATCTGTCATCGCCCAAACAATCGCGATATCAGCCAGATTACCGTTAGTAATCCACATTTTTGAGCCGTTAATAACCCAATCACCACCGTCTTTTTTGGCGTGAGTTTTCATGTTTGCTGGGTCTGAACCGCCATGTGGTTCGGTTAAGCCGAAACAGCCGATGATTTCGCCGCGCGCCATGTCTGGCAAATATTTTTCACGCTGTTGTTCCGTGCCATAGGCGTAAATTGGATACATGCACAAGGAACTTTGCACCGACACAAAACTGCGAATACCCGAATCGCCGCGCTCAAGTTCTTGGCAGATTAAGCCATAGCTCACCGAATTGAGGCCAGCGCAACCGTATTTTTCTGGCAACGATGAGCCAAACAGACCCATTGCGGCAATTTCAGGCACTAATTCTTTCGGGAAACGACCTTGGTCGAAAGCATCGCCAATAATTGGGATGATTTTCTCATCAGTAAAACGCGCTACGGCATCTTGAATCATGCGCTCTTCTTCGGTTAGCAGAGAGCGGATATCGAACAAATCGGTGGGGTTCAAAGCCATGGCGGTTTCCTTCACAATTTCAGGCCTTCATTTTACCCGAAAAGACGCTCTGAAAATGTGTCAGAATGGTGAAAATCCCCTGTTTCGGAATCTTGCCATGCTGAAATCTTTGATTGCACCGTTTATTGCTTATGCGGCCAAACTGCGTTTTCCAACGCTATTCAAGCTAACACTGGCACTTTTTCTCATTGATTTTTTTACCCCAGACCTGATTTTTCCATTCATTCCAGTGGATGAAATACTCTTAGGATTAACCGCAGCTCTTTTTGCTGCTTGGAAAAAACGCAAAGACCCAAACACCAAGAACGATGCGGCTGATTGATAGCCACTGCCACTTAGATGTGGCGGAATTCGCCGACGATTTGCCCGAAACGCTGCAGCGCGCAATGCAAAATGGTGTTGAAGCATTTGTAGTGCCGGCCATTGATTTTGCTTCGTGGCCAAG
>JAYTOD010000172.1:0-2044 GCA_043747995.1 Arenimonas sp. | reverse complement strand
GCCGACATCACAAACGCATCATTTACTGATAAGCAGGCCACAGTGTAGTTTTTGTCAGTGAATGCCATGATGTGTTCAATGTATCCAGGAAGGTGTTTGGCTGAGCAAGTAGGCGTGAATGCGCCAGGCACGGCAAACAAAACAACTTTCCGGCTTTTGAAAAAATCTGCGGTGTTGATAGATTGCACGCCATCCTGCACGATATTGATAGTAATATCAGGTATGCTGTCGCTAACTTGAATAGACATGAATTTCCTTTTTCATAAAATGATAAAATGTAATGCTAAGTTGATTCTAGTCCTTTCCATAAATGCTTGCATGAATGAGAGATAACACCATGGAATTTAAAGATTATTATCAAACCTTAGGTATTGAGCAATCAGCGAGTGATGCTGAAATCAAAACAGCTTACCGAAGGCTTGCGCGTAAATATCATCCGGATGTCAGTAAAGAAAAAAGTGCTGAAGAGCGCTTCAAGTCAGTGAATGAAGCGTATGAAGTACTTAAAGATAAAGAAAAGCGTATGCAATACGATCAACTAAAAGCCAATGGTTATCGCTCAGGGCAAGAATATAATGCACCGCCTGGGTTTAATCATGGCCAAAGTCAATACGATTTTGGTGGAGATAATGGTGCTGCGGGATTCAGTGATTTTTTTGAATCCTTGTTCGGTAATGCGCAACGCGCACAAACGCAGCAACCCATTCGTAACAGTAAGGTAAAATTAAGTATTCCACTTGAACGTGTCTATACCGGAGGCAAGCAGAAAATACGTATATCTTCTCGAACTTTGGAAGTAAACATTCCGGCAGGAATACGGCCTGGGCAAACTATTCGCTTAGCAGGGCAAGGCGAACGCCAAAGCGATTTAATGATTGAGATTGATTACCTTGAACACCCAGAATTTGAACTGGATGGCCAAAATATTTTATACACCTTAACTCTGATGCCTTGGCAAGCGGCTCTCGGCGCATTGATTTCTGTACCAACATTAGGTGGTGTGGTTGAATTGAAAATACCGCCGAATTCAGACACAGGAAAAAGACTGCGTCTGAAAGGGCGAGGCTTGCCCGGCAAAACCAGCAAAGGCGATCAATTAGTAGAATTGGAAATTAGCGCGCCTAAGGCAAAAACAGAAGAGCAAAAAGCTTTGTATGCACAAATGCAACTAATCTTCAAAGACGATTAAATCAGAGTGGGAAGTACTTGCCTAATAATTTCGACCAGTTCTGCCTCATTGAACGGTTTGGTTAAATAAGCCTTTGCACCTTGGCGCATGCCCCAAACTTTATCAGTTTCTTGGTCTTTTGTGGTTACCAAAACGATTGGAATGTGAGCGGTGCTTTCGTCGCGAGTAAGTGCACGAGTTGCCTGAAAACCATTAAGATTTGGCATCACCACATCCATTAAAACTAAATCAGGCAATTCTGCTTTACAGATAGCAACACCAAGAACTCCATCATCTGCGGTGAGGGCAGTGTGGCCTAATTTTTCCACAATGCGCTTCATACCCATTTGCTGCGAGGGTGAATCGTCTACTACTAAAATACGTGCCATTATAAATCCCCTAAATGATGTGTTTAGTTAATGCTAAAAACGCTATTTTAGCAAGCTTCACCATCAATTTTCACAATACTACGACCAAAAGATTGCCCGGAAAGCATTTGTTCGAAAATTTCAGGCAAAGCGCTGAGTGAAATTTCCCGAACCGGTAAGTTACTCAGTACGCTCGAGTCTATGTGTTTGGCTAATAGGCGCCATACGTTTTCTCGGACTTCGCGCTCTGTTCCTGCTGAGGCAATTCCTAATAAAGAGACTCCTCGTATAATAAAAGGCATTACCGTAGTGTTAAGTGCGGTGCTTGATACCAAGCCACAACTTGCAACATTGCCATATAGTGCCGTTTGCGCGAGCAAACTGGCTAACATTTCACCACCAACGCTATCAACAGCGCCGCCGAAACGTATACTATCCATGGCTTTAGTGCTGAGTATTTCGGTGCGTGATAAAACTTGGCTGGCGCCTATGGTTTTTAGCAGCGCTA
>JAYTOD010000171.1:0-7413 GCA_043747995.1 Arenimonas sp. | reverse complement strand
CTACCGAAAATTAAGATTGAAACGGTAGTTACCGATGATCGCTTAGAACCGGTAATTGAAGCGATTCAAAAAGCTGCCGGCACCGGCAAAGTGGGCGATGGCAAAATTTTTGTCACTAGCATCGATCAAGTTATCCGCATTCGCACCGGCGAAGTGGATGCTGACGCACTCTAAACCCATACTCGGAGAAGTACTATGAAAACACGTTTATTTTCTGGGTGGAAAACACTCTTATTTATCTCTGCCATGTGCTGCATCACGCTGGGTAGTAGTTCGTTTGTGATGGCGCAAGATGCACCTGCTAGCGTTGAAGCTGTTGCGGCGCCTGTTGAAGCAGCGCCTGTTGCTGAGGCGGTAGCAAGTGAAGCTATCGCAACGCCAACAGCACCAGAAGCGCCCGCGCCTACTGCTGATAAGGGCGATACCGCATGGCTATTGGTATGTTCGGCTTTGGTAATATTCATGACCCTACCAGGCTTGGCATTGTTTTATGGCGGTTTAGTACGCAGTAAAAACGTACTGTCAATATTGATGCAAACCATGGTGGTGTTTTCGCTGGTTGCGGTGCTGTGGGCTTTGTATGGCTATAGCTTTGCATTCACTGAAGGTTCGGCATTCATCGGCGGTTTTGATCGTTTGTGGGCACAAGGTATCAATGGCACCCTAGCGGCCACATTTACTAAAGGCGTATATATTCCTGAGCTCGCATTTTTCGTATTTCAGGGAGCGTTTGCTTGTAT
This sequence comes from Arenimonas sp., assembly GCA_043747995.1. GTDB lineage: Bacteria > Pseudomonadota > Gammaproteobacteria > Xanthomonadales > Xanthomonadaceae > Arenimonas. The sequence continues at coordinate 6,673 of JAYTOD010000171.1, read as the reverse complement.
CACCTGCGCACTGATTATTGGCTCGTTCGCCGAGCGCGTGAAATTCGCCGGCGTGTTGATGTTCACAGTAATCTGGTTCACGTTTGCGTATTTGCCGATGGCGCATATGGTGTGGTTCTTCCCCGGCCCAGATGCGTTTACGGATGCGGGTGCTGTGGATGGAGTGTTAGCCAAGTCGGGCTACTTGTGGGCTAAAGGCGCACTGGATTTTGCAGGTGGCACCGTAGTGCACATCAATGCCGCAGTAGCTGGCTTAGTGGGCGCGTATGTGATTGGCAAGCGCGTTGGCTATCAGCGTGAAGCGATTAAGCCGCATAACTTAACGCAAACCATGGTTGGCGCATCGATTTTGTGGTTCGGTTGGTTTGGTTTTAATGCCGGTTCGGCTTTAGAAGCGAATGGTGTAGCAGCATTGGCATTCGTCAATACGTTCTTAGCAACCGCAGCCGCGGTATTAAGCTGGACATTTGCCGAGTGGTTACATAAAGGCAAACCTTCAATGCTCGGCGGTGCTTCGGGGGCAGTGGCAGGATTGGTAGCAATTACACCAGCGGCCGGTTTGGTTGGTATTCTTGGTGCGATAGCCATTGGCGGTATTGCGGGTGTGGTCTGCTTATGGGGCGTGTCGGGCTTGAAAAAACTGCTACGCGCTGACGACAGCTTGGATGTGTTCGGCGTGCACGGCATTGGCGGCATCACCGGTGCTTTGCTAACCGGTGTATTCGCTGCACCAAGTTTGGGTGGTGCTGGCATTTGGGACTACGTGACCGAAACCGCATTGGCTAATTACTCGATTGCTTCACAAGTGTGGATACAGGCGCAAGCGGTGCTAATCACCATCGCATTATCGGGCACGGTTTCGTTAGTGGCGTTCTTGCTGGTTAAATACACCGTGGGTCTGCGCGTAAGCGAAGATGCTGAGCGTGAAGGCTTGGATATCACTTCACACGGCGAAACGGCTTACGAACTTTGATTCAATTACTTAGATGTAACCCAAACGGCCCTTCGGGGCCGTTTTTTATCGAACGCGAACCAAGCTAACGGCAACATTGCTGGCATAGCGGCGAGTGCTGGCATAGCCACTGCTTTTGCCGTAACCCACGCCTGTGTCACGCGGGCGATAGCGGTTGTTAAGATGGACCGGTGCATTTTCGGTTTTAACAGCGCTGTTGGTATTTGAATTGACTGTGTTTGAATAGTACATGACGAGCTCCTGTTGGTTGGTGTGTTACTAATGTATAACACCAAAGAAGCCTGTACATGTGCTGGAAGTCATGACTTTATTGCCCGAATGACTTGATTTAGGTTAAATTCATGAAATGAATAGAATTATTGTCTCGCACACACGTTCAAATCCTAGATGGTGCGCGGTGGTGCACCCTAGAATAATATGAAAAAATTTCTGATACGACTGAACGGTGCGCACCCTATGATCTTTGAAAATATCGCTTATAGGGTGTGCCGTGGCGCACCGTATGATACAAAATCGGCAAATCATATATTTCTCTAAGAGCTAAAAAATGGAAAATTCGGTGACAACAACCCTCCGCAATCGCTTTAGTCAATGGCTTAATAATTCAAACATATCGCCAGATCGTGCTGGGCTATACGAAAAGGTTCTCGAATATATCGAGAGCCACCAGCTGAATCCAAGATCGGTCTTTGCTTGGCTCCGCGACAACGATTACCACTTAGGCGGCAGACGAACACCACGCTTTGAGAACCATCATTACGGTAATGCTTTACAGAAAGCCAAAAACTATTCATCAATACAGGAGGCCGCATAATGCTTGGTCTAATGGTTCTTTTTGCGATTTCAGTGTATCTGATAGTAAGCGCATTGGTTGTACGGCGTTCGGCGCGCTGGGCTAAAAATAATGGGCGCAGAAGTTGGCTGTGGGGTTTGCTTGCTGCTTTTGTGATGTACAACGTAGTGTTCTGGGATTTGATTCCTACATTGGTGGCGCATAAATATTATTGTTCAACTCAGGCCGGTTTTTGGGTTTACAAGACGCCTGAGCAATGGGTAAAAGAGAATCCAGGGGTGGTTGATACATTAAAAGAAAGTCTTGCTCCTGATAGAGTCACGTATAACCAAACAGGAAAATTAATGGTCGTGGAATTACCTGACAATACTCGGCGAAGTTGGTACACCCAACGTTTCTTTATTGATACGACTTCCGAAAATGTTTTTCTTTCAATGAACAGAACTGAGGAAAAATTTTATGACATGGATACTGGTGACTTAATCATCCGCGCAGTCAGCTTCGCTCCAGGCAAAGATAGTGCAACTTTTGTTTCAGGCGGAACAATTGAGGGTTGGCGTCAATCTTTAGTGTTTGGTGGAGTCGACCAAGGTTGCAGCGTAAGTAGCAAGACAGGTATTGCTGGCTCATCGCTTATCACCCATGAATTTTATCGAACGGCTTATCAATTTTGGAAATCAGGAGAACGCAAATGATCAATGCAACACTATTATTTGAACTAGCTCAACTCGCTGAGGCCAGCTATGCCAGCCTTGATTCAAATATGTCATTAACGGACGCTCTTACAAACACGAACCCTGCATATAACAAAATGTCTTTCAGCGCCGCGCAAGCGGCTGAGTTTGCTACTCATTGGTCCGTCACCGCACATCAGAAAAATACAACAAGTGGGTATTCCTCGACGTTGTTTAAAAACCTTGATGCTGATGGTGCTGGATACGTGCTCGCCATTCGCGGAACTGAATCTGAAAATTTCTTTGGTTCAGAAGATTTGACGGCCATACGGTGCGCCAAGGCACACCCTAAGCATTGATATTTTCAAATAATCACATATAGGGTGCGCAATGGCGCACCAACTGCAATAAATTCTGACAACACAAACCGGACTTTTCTGATTTTATGCGATGTGATTTTGCGACATTATGCATGAATGCCTAATTATCGTCGCATCAAAACACCAGGTGGTACATTTTTCTTCACCGTCAACTTGCTCGAACGCCGCAAGCGTTTGTTGGTTGCACACATCGATGCCCTGCGTGACGCGTTTCGTCTCGCGCAGCACCACCGCCCATTTAGAATTATCGCCATCGCGATAATGCCTGATCATCTGCATTGTATTTGGCAATTGCCGGAAGGTGATTTCGACAATGCACGGCGTTGGACTATCATTAAATCTGTATTTTCAAGTCGCATACCTTGTACTGAAAGACGCTCGTTATCGCGCATTAAACGACGTGAGCGAGGCATTTGGCAGCGGCGGTTTTGGGAGCGGATAATTCACAGCGATGCGGATTTGCATGCGCATATTGACTATATCCATCACAATCCGGTTAAACATGGGTTGGTTGATGTGGCTACGGAATGGACGTATTCATCGCTTACGCATGCGTTGCGCCAAGGCCATACGGTGCGCCAAGGCACACCCTATAAATAATATATTCAATTCAAAAATAGGGTGCGCCAAGGCGCACCCTAAAATGTGCATTTTGCACTATTATGGTGCAATGAACAGTCTTTCTACCAATGCAGAGCAACTGGCAACACCTATTTTATGGGTTGATAGCGCCGGTTTGATTGTTGATTGCAACAGTGCTTTCTGCAGTTGGCTAGCATTAGGCAAGCGCCGTTTAGTCGGTTTATCTTTATCCCAAATCGATCACCAAGCACCACGGTTACATGAATTATGCCAGCGCAACAACGCGCTGCATTCCCGAATTCAAGCGCAGCGTTTGCATTTGAGCTATGCCAGCCAAAATGAATTTTTTGCCGATGCCATTATTGTTTACCATGAAAACGGTTGGCGTATTGAATGGCATCCACGTGCCGAGTTTGAAGGTGATGATCCAGCAGTGGCTTTGCCGGCTGCCTTATCGGTAGCTTTAAAAGGCTTGGCGCATGAGCTTCGCAATCCATTAGCCGGCTTGAAAGGCGCGGCACAACTTTTACACAAAAAAGTTCTAGATCAGCCACACGCGTTGCCTTTGGTGCAGTTGATTGAAAATGAAGTGGTGCGCTTAACGCATTTAATTGATCAGTTTATGAATCCTGCGCCGCCCAAAGCGCATGTGGCATTAAATATTCACAATGTACTAGAAATAGTTAGACAACTGGCTGTGGCAGAAGCGGGTTGGGCGATAAAAATTGAACGCGATTATGACCCGAGCTTGCCTGAATTATTCGGTGATGCTGATCGTTTAACGCAGGCACTCTTAAATGTGGTGCGTAACGCCTTGCAATCGGGTGCCAGCAGCGTATCTTTACGCAGCCGCGCGGAACATCAAATAAAAATTGGCGAGCAATTATTCAAGCTTGCCATTCGCTTAGAAATTGCCGATAACGGCCGCGGTGTTCCCGATGATTTACAAGAACAAATATTCTTACCGTTGGTTTCCGGCCGTGCCGAAGGCACCGGCTTAGGCTTGCCGCTGGCGCAACAAATTGCTCGCGAGCATCATGGTTCTTTGAGCTTTCGTTCGCGCGCTGGGCACACCGTATTCACTTTGCTCATACCCATTAACGAGCCGCGCGTATGAGCCGCGCTGAAATTTGGCTGGTTGATGACGATGCCAGTATTCGTTATGTGTTAACCGAAGCCATGCAAGATGCAGGCTTAATGGTACGCAGTTTTGAACAGGCAAGCGCCGCATTGAATGCCTTGAAAGTAGACGCATTACCTGCATTAATCATTACCGATATTCGTATGCCAGGCACAAGCGGTATCGACTTTCTTGATGTGGTTAAAAAAGCCCATCCGAATTTACCAATGATTGTGATGTCGGCGTTTACTGATATTGCCAACACCGCCAGCGCTTATCGTGGTGGCGCGTTCGAATATATTTCCAAACCATTTGATCTGGATAATGTATTAGCCTTGGTTGAGAAAGCCTTACCTAAAACATCCCAATTCGATACCTTGGCAAGTGCTGAAACTGTTACGACCGAGGCCGCGCTAATTGGCCAAGCACCGGCCATGCGCGAGTTATTTAAGCAGATTGGCCGCATGGCGCAGTTGCCGCTTAGTGTTTTAATTACCGGCGAAACCGGTACCGGTAAAGAATTGGTTGCACGCGCCTTGCACCGTGAATCACCGCGTAGCCAAAAGTCTTTTGTGGCGCTAAATACTGCCGCCATTCCGAATGATTTATTGGAATCGGAATTATTTGGCCATGAAGCCGGCGCTTTTACTGGTGCTAATCAACGTCGCATTGGTCGTTTTGAACAAGCACAAGGCGGCACATTGTTTTTAGACGAAATTGGCGATATGCCGCTCGCTTTGCAAACCCGCTTATTGCGCGTATTGGCTGAGGCCGAATTTTATCGTGTGGGTGGCCGTGAGTTGATTAAAGTTGATGTGCGCGTGATTACTGCTACACATCAACCGCTACAACAATTGGTGGCTGAAAACCGCTTTCGTGCTGATTTATTGCACCGTTTGAACGTGTTGCGTATTCAACTGCCAGCACTGCGTGAACGCAAAAGTGATATTGCTGTATTGGCCAAGCATTTCTGCCAACAAGCTGCGCTGCAATTGCACAGTAAAAATAAAACACTCAGCCCTGCCTTATTAAATTTAATGCAAAGTATGGATTGGCCGGGCAACGTACGCGAATTAGAAAATGCCTGTTGGCGTTTAGTATCTAGCACCTCGCATCAGTTGTTGGATGTGGCTGATTGGCCGCGTGCTGACTCAGTGATTAGTGCGCCATTTGCAACGCACGCCACTTGGCAGCAGCAGCTTAATACCTTGGCTTTACAGCAATTTAAACAAGGCCAAGCACATATTCACAACGAATTAAAACTGCAGTTTGAGCAATGCTTATTTGATGCGGCGCTACAGTTTACTGATGGTCATCGCCAACAAGCCGCCCAGCTGCTAGGCCTTGGCCGCAATACCTTAACCCGTAAGCTCGGCTCAGGCCGTAAATCTAAGGATGAAACATGAGCTTTACTATTCGCCCTGCAACGCTTGCCGATTCGGCATTGCTAGCCGCTTGGGCGCAAGCCATGGCATGGGAAACCGAGCATAAAACTTTACCGGACAGCGATATTATTCCCGGAACGGTGCGTGCCATTGAACAACAGGGTTTAGCGCAGTATTTTATCGCGGAATGGGATGGCAAGCCGGCCGGTTGCTTAATGCTAACCAATGAATGGAGCGATTGGCGCAATGGCTTATGGTGGTGGATTCAAAGCGTTTTCGTGGCGCCTGAGTTCCGCCGCCAAGGTGTGTACCGCGCACTGTATGAACACGTGCAAGAATTAGCGAAGTTAAATCCGGATGTGCACGGCATTCGCTTATATGTTGAAAAAGAAAATACCGTCGCTCAGCGCACCTACCTATCGCTGGGTATGCATGATGCCAAATATGTGGTGTTCGAACAAACCACCCGGCAAAAATAAGATACTTAGCGTTGCAAGGTTTGCTGCGCAGTTTTGGCATCGGCACAGAAATCGAAATGTACTTCAATACCATGCGCTTCTAAAAGCGCCGCAAGTTGCCGTTGCCGCATTTGAAACATCTGAAATTGACTTTCCAGCTGCTCGCAGTTTTTATTGTTAAGCGAAGTTTGCAGCAAGGCCCATTGGTGGTAATCGAGCATTGCTATGTGCGCGGTATTATCTTTGAAATATATCAACGGCTCTGGCGTGGCATCTAGCCATACAATGTGCTGTGGTGCAAATAACGC
>JAYTOD010000170.1:0-10175 GCA_043747995.1 Arenimonas sp. | reverse complement strand
ATGCGCGTTAAAGATATTTAAGCCACTACCTAGCAATACAATAAAACATATAGCATTCAACCAATGTGCAATCCTTACCGGAATACGATGCTTGTAGATATTGTGTAATGTTGTGTTCATTATTTTGTTACTCGCTAATTTGGGGGCTTAATTGCAAACACACTCAGATTTAGCATAACAATTTAGTTGTACATTTTCAATAATGACAAGAACTAGCTACACAGACTATTGAGTCAATTCTTAATCATCTGATCATCCCAATCATCCATCAAGGCAACATACAAAAGCTTCTCAAACTCTGGAATAAAGCGTTGAATCACCGCATCAGGGTCAGGAATGAGTTTGGCATCGGCAATTAAGCCAAAATGCACATTGCCGTTATAGCTCAAAATACTCACCCCTAAACCAATGGAACCAGTTTGCGGCACCCAAAACATCTGTTCTGAAATTTTGGCACCCGCCATATACAGCGGCATTGGTGGGCCTGGCACATTGGTGGCCACTGTGGTGGCTTTGCGGCTAAACAGTTCGAGGGCGAGTTGCTGTACGGCCGGCGGCAGCATGCCGATAGTCGCTAATAAACCATATGCCACAATCGCTTGTCGCGACTGTTTTAATTGCGTCATGCTTTCAGCAACACGAATCAAGCGAATAACAGGATGCACTTCACCAATCGGCAAATCCAGAAATACCAAGCCAAAGTGATTACCAAGTTTTTTTGCATGCTCAAGTGGTCGTAAATTCACCGGCACGGTTGCACGAATATTCAAGCCATCCACATTCTCGCCACGGTCAATCATATAACTGCGCAATGCGCCCGCCATGGATGCCATCAACACATCATTGACCGTAGCGCCAAAGGCACGCGAAATCGCTTTAACGTCGTCAAGCGGCAGTGCTGGAGCCCAAGCAACACGCTTTCTCACCCCTAATCGTCCGCGTAAAACGGTTTCTGGATCGTCACTAAGCGATAAAGCAAAAACAAATTCACGGGCAATTTCTGCGCCTTCTTTGGCTATCACCGAAGCAATGCTTGGATCACGGTAAATATCCATGCCTTTGCCAAGCAAATTTTCGCCCATTTTCATGTAGCGGTTAATTGAGCCCATGCGCGCATTAACAGCCGTGCCATCATTTTTCAACCAGGTTTTGGTCAGCGATTTGTCTTTGCTAAGCTTAATCTCACTATCAGTCATCGATAACAATACTTGTACTAAGGCGATGCCATCGGCATAGCAATGGTGGATACGCATCACTAACGCTGAGCCGCCATCGTATTTATCGACTAAATGAAACTGCCATAAGGGTTTAGTTTGATCTAAAGGCGTAGAGGCTAATAAGCTAACAAAACGCTCCAGTGCTTGTTTATCTGCCTTGCCTGGAAGAGCAGTTGGCCGCACATGCCAATCTAAGTCAAAATCGGCATCGTCTTGCCAGAAAGTGCCGGTTGTAGAGACCGATACTTTTTGCCGAAAACGGGGATAGGCCAAAAAACGTTCTTTGATGACTTTTTTGAGTTTATTGATATCGACCTGCGTTTCAAACATCATTACGCCGGTGATCATCATCAAATTGGTTGGTTTTTCCATGTGCAACCACGCTTGATCAACGCGTGACATTGGCACTTTTTTTAGGGGTTTGCGAACAGTGCTCATAACGCGCTCGATACAAAGATAAAATAACTGTACCGCAAAAACGTCTTTCTAGCACTATCGGTTTGAATAAGCTGCCAATGCGATGTTTCTAGATTCCGCTAAATCAACAATCGGCACGCATGGATAATCGGGCGCTAGTGCTTGGCAAACACTGGGCTTCAACCATGGTGAAAAGACATTTGGCACTGGCATATTAGCCAACTCAGGCACCCAGCGCTTAATATATGTGGCTTTCGGGTCGAAACGCTCGGATTGGGTGACTGGATTAAAAATGCGGAAATATGGCGCAGCATCGCAACCCGTGCCAGCGGTCCACTGCCAACCTTGGCTGTTATTAGCCAAATCAGCATCCACTAAGGTATCCCAAAACCATTGCGCTCCTTCTAGCCAGTGGTAGCGCAAATTCTTGCATAAGAAACTGGCTACAATCATCCGTACCCGATTATGCATCCAACCAGTATGCCAAAGTTCGCGCATGCCTGCATCAATAATCGGCACACCCGTTTGGCCACGTTTCCATTTATCAAACAACGCCGCATCGGGCTTGGCCCATTTGAAATGCTGGAATTGTGGATTTAGGTTGTAGTCGCTCGACTGCGGAAAATGATGCAACAAATGAAAAGAGAACTCACGCCAGCCCAATTCCGAATAATAATGTTTTACATCGTCGCTATGCGCTTCAGTAGTTTTGACGCTTTGTATTTTTCGCCATATTTGATGCGGCGATATTTCACCAAAATGTAAATGCGGCGAAAGTTTTGAGGTGCCGGTTCGATCAGGCAAGTTACGCTGCTCTTTATAGCCATAAATAGCACCATCACAAAATATTTCCAGCATCTCTTGAGCACCCGCTTCACCAGGCTGCCAGTGTTGCCAAAATTCGCGGTGCCAACCCCTAGTTGGCAATAATGCAAGGCTATTAAGCGCCACGCTGGGTAACTCGGCAAATGCATTCAAACGCTCTGGAGCAGGGTATTCCGCACGAATCTGCAGTTGGCTTAGCACATTTCGCCAAAATGGCGTAAATACTTTGTAGGGCGTTCCAGCGCCCGTTTGTATTTGCCACGGTTCAACCAATAGCATTGAATTATGCCGTTTAACAGGCAATCCAATTTGCTCAAAAGCCTGTTGAACTTTTGCATCGCGGCTCTGCACAATTGGTTCGTATAAAGAATTAAAGTACAGCGCTTGTGCGCCACTTTGCTGTTGATACGATAGCAAGTGCGGTAAGGAATCTCCAGATGCAATATATAGTTGCCCACCAAGCCGTTCAATATCGCTGGAAAGTTGTTGCAAAGAAAAGTGCAGCCATGCTGAACTGGCCGCGCCCGGCGCCCAGGGCTGTTCTTCATGAGGCGCATGAATATATACCAACAAGGGTTGGTAGCCATCTGCAATAGCCTGTGCAAGCGCAGGGTTATCGTTTAATCGTAAATCTCTGCGAAGCCAAACTAGTGCAGTTTCCACATTATGCTCGGATATTTATAAACACATTATTACACCGTGAACTAGGTAAAATCGATGTGAATGTTAGGCTTCGATAAAACGAACGCGCCGAGTTATTGAGCAAGTAAGTTCATAACTTATAGTATTTGCAGCACTAGCGATTTCTTCAATCGGCAAGTTGTGTCCCCATAGCACAACATCATCGCCAACCTTAGCTTCTGGCTGGGTGCGCAAATCGATACTCATCAAATCCATCGACACGCGACCAATAATCGATGCACGCTTGCCATTCACTAACACCTGGGTGCCTGCTTTGATGTTGCGAGGATAACCATCACCATAGCCAATTGCAGCCACACCAACGCGCATATCTTCTGGGCATTGGTAGCTGCCGGCATAGCCAACCCGCTCGCCTTTCTTAATATGCTGGATTGAAATTAAACGTGTGCTTAAACTCATCGCAGCCTGCAATCCGAAATCGGCGCCAGTTTGACCACTGGCAACGGTTAATCCATATAATGCGCCACCAGCTCGAATCCACTGCCGATGTGCTGTTGTCCAGCATAAGGCAGCCGATGAGTTGGCTAAGGAGCTTGCGAACTGTAGGTTGGTATCTATTTGATCAAAGCATTCGATTTGGCTAGCTGTTTGCGGGTTACCTAATTCATCGGAACTGGCAAAATGGCTCATCAACACGATATCGTCGGCTATGTTCGGCATTGCTTGTAGTTGCAGCAAGGCATGCTGAAACTGCTCTGGCGCAAAGCCTAAGCGATGCATACCGGTGTCCATCTTTAGCCACACACTGATGGCTGAACCACCGTGTCCTTGAAGTATGTCATGCTGGAGTATGTCTAGTTGCGCGGCATGGTGCACCACTGTATCAACAGATAATTGCCGAAGCAGTGATAGATCAGCAGCTTCATCAAACCCTGACAACAAGACGATTTTTTGGTTAAGTCCAGAATCGCGCAAGCGTTGCGCATCCGATAAGGCGGCCACGCCAAACGCATCAGCATCAGTTAATGCTTTAGCAACTCGCTCCAAACCGTGTCCATAGCCATCTGCTTTAACCACAGCCATAATTTTTGAATGTGGTGCGGCTTCACGTATACGTGCCAAATTATGCCGCAACGCGTCAAGGTGAATGGTCGCTGTTGTTGCTCTAGCCATTTATTCGAAACGTCCGTGATGTTCATAGGCAAGATTTTCGAACTTCGTATATTCGCCAAAGAATTTCAACTTAAATGAGCCGGTTTCTCCATTACGATGTTTGCTAACAATAATTTCAGCCAAGCCTTTATCGGGCGAATTTTCTTTGTTGTAGTATTCGTCGCGATAGATAAATAAAATAATATCGGCATCTTGTTCAATGCCGCCTGATTCACGCAAATCCGACATAATCGGGCGTTTGTCGGTGCGGCTTTCTAAACCACGATTAAGCTGCGACAGTGCAATAATCGGAATATCCAATTCTTTTGCTAAGGCTTTTAATGAGCGAGAAATTTCTGAAATTTCAGTAGCACGATTTTCTTTATTGCCCGGCACTTGCATCAGTTGCAAATAGTCAACCACAATCAAACCCAAATCATGTTCGCGTTTTAAGCGCCGCGCCCGAAATGCTAATTCGTGTGGTGAAAGCGCTGGCGTGTCATCGATGAATATTTTTGTGTCAGTAAGCATTTTGATTGCAGAGGTTAAGCGCGACCAATCTTCTTCGGCTAATTCACCTGAACGCAGGTTGTTGGCGTTAATGCGGCCAATGGAAGACAGCAAGCGCTGCGCAAGCTGCGCAGAAGACATTTCCATGGAGTATACTGCAACGGCTTTTTTTGTTTTCATGGCCGCATATTCGGCAATATTCAACGCCAGTGTAGTTTTTCCCATAGCGGGCCGTGCCGCCAAAATAATTAAATCTTGGTTCTGCAAGCCGGAGGTCATTTTATCGAGTTCACTAAACCCAGATGGCAAGCCAGATAAACTGCCTTGATTGTCGAAGCGTTTAATGATTTGTTCGTAGGCTTCTTTGGCTGCGTCTTTCATGGCGACGAAAGATTTTTTGGCACGAGCACCCTGCTCAGCAATTTTAAATACAGATTGCTCAGCTTCTGCCAAAAGTTCTTTAATCTCACGGCCATCCGGCACGAAACCATTGTTGACAATGTCTGTTCCGGCTTCAATGAGTTGCCGCAAAATCGATTTTTCACGAACAATCTCAGCCCAGGCTTTAATGTTTGCGGCCGATGGCGTTTGGCTGACTAAATCAATTAGGTATTCGGTGCCACCTACTTGGCTGGCTAAATTATTGGCTTGCAACCATTCGCCAATGGTAATTGCATCATACGGCTGTTGTTTTCCAGCTAATTCAATAATGGCTTTGTAAATCACACGATGCGCTTGCAAGTAAAAATCGGCATCAATCAACAAATCACCTAAATGATTGATCGATTCTGGCGAAAGCATCAACCCGCCAAGTACGGCTTGCTCCGCTTCAATGGCTTGTGGCGGCACTTTCAGCTCATCAATGCGTTTGTTTCGAGTGGCTTCCGGGCGTGCAGACATATTTTCTCAACTTTTTACGTAATGCCCTATCGTACCGCGTTACGGAATAAAACGCTTCGCATAAGTCTGTGGATAAACGGTGGATTTTTTCTAAAAAAAAGCCGCCCGAAGGCGGCTTTTTCAATTTGGCAAAAATTATGCGGCTTCTGGAACCACAACAACTTTAACTTTGCTTTCAACGTCAGCATGAAAATGAACGATGACTTCAAACTCGCCGGTACGACGAATTGCGCCTTCACCCATAACCACTTCCGATTTTTCTAACTTATGGCCGGCAGCAGTGAATGCTTCGGCAATATCACGAGCACCCACTGAACCGAACAACTTACCTTCGGCTGAGGCATTCGCGGCAATGGTTACCGATGCGCCTTCAAAGGCCTCTTTACGTTGGCTAGCAGCGGCGAAAATGGCTGCAGCTTTTGCTTCGTAATCAGCGCGCTTGGCTTCAAACGCAGCGATGTTGTCGGCTGTGGCTGGAACGGCTCGGCCGTATGGAATCAAGAAATTGCGGCCATAGCCTGGCTTAACATCAACTTGGTCGCCTAAGCCACCTAAGTTAGTAACTTTTTGTAACAAAATAACTTTCATAATTACTCCAAAATACGTTAGCGAATTTAAATAATCCGCAACTGATGCTGTCCGTACAACGTCTGAAATCAGACGTCGTGGTTATCGGTGTATGGAATTAAGGCCAAGAAACGCGCGCGTTTAATGGATGTTTGTAACATACGCTGATATTTGGCTTTGGTGCCGGTAATACGGCTTGGAACAATCTTGCCATTTTCAGAGACATACTGGCGCAGGGTATTCAAATCTTTGTAATCAATGCTGGTTACGCCTTCTGCAGAAAATTTGCAGAATTTACGGCGACGGAAAAATTTTGACATGGTGCTTCCTTTATCTTAGGCAATAGTTTCGTTGGTTTCAGCATCGTCGCTTTCGGTCTCATCAGAGCCAGCTTCAACACTGTCATTGCTATCTTCATCACGGCGGCGGCGGTCACCTTTGTCGTCTTTGTGTTTCATAATCAAAGACTGTTCGGTTTCAGCGGCGTCCATAGACAGCACCAAGTTACGCAGAACTGCATCGTTAAAACGGAAGCTGTCTGTCAATTCAGCCAGCACTTTTTGATCACATTCAATGTTCATGAGCACGTAATGGGCTTTAACTAAATTTTCGATAGGATACGCCAACTGGCGGCGGCCCCAATCTTCTAAACGGTGAATTTTACCGTTATCGCCTTCAATTAGGGCTTTGTAGCGCTCGATCATAGCCGGCACTTGTTCAGATTGATCCGGATGGACCATGAACACAACTTCGTAATGACGCATAGTATATTCCTTGTGGATGATATGGCATTTAGCCAACGCAGCCCCCCGCTGGATGCAGTGGAGCAAGTTCTCTTGCTTAGAGAGCCCAGTATTATCCCGCAATTCTCACCGAATAACAAGCAGATATGCGCTTTTAAGCCTTTTCTTCAATTGTGGTAAAGCTCTCACCACAGCCGCATTCACCGGTAACCCGCGGGTTGCGGAACATGAATTGCTGATTCAGGCCTTGGCTAACAAAATCAATTTCAGTGCCGGCCAGTTGTTCTAAAGAGTTATCAGGCACTCGCACATCAATACCGTGGCTCTGAAATACTTGCTCATCGGGCTTCGCTTCACGGGCAATATCGAGCACATACGACCAACCCGAGCAGCCACTTTTCTTAACAGCTACCGATAAACCAATGCCTTCCGGCGTTTGCTGAAGGTATTGTTTGACGCGCTCTGCCGCGCTTGAAGTTAGAGTTACCGACATATTGCTGACCTTCTGTTGCAATGAAATGCAAAACATTATTGGGGAAACCGACTATAGCGGTTATTCTATAGCATTACATAGTGTTCATAGACGGAGATTTCAAGTATGGCAGTGGCAAGTATTCAGCATGTCCTGAACGGCAAATTAAGCGTAGGCGAAACCGTGACCGTGCAAGGCTGGGTTCGCACACGGCGAGATTCTAAAGCTGGGTTGTCTTTCATCAATGTTAGCGATGGTTCCTGTTTTGCGCCGATACAAGTGGTGGCACCAGCTATTTTGAGTAATTACGAGACCGAGATTAAACGCTTGAGCGCTAGTTGTTCAGTGCGCGCCACCGGCGTTGTGGCTGTTTCCGAAGGCCAAGGTCAGAATTTTGAACTGCAAGCAAGCAGCATTGAAGTGCTCGGCTGGGTTGAAGACCCTGAAACCTACCCAATCCAGCCGAAAGCGCATAGCCTTGAATTTTTGCGTGAGGTGGCGCATCTGCGCCCGCGCACTAATCTATTTGGCGCAGTTACCCGTATAAGGCATTGTTTAGCACAAGCCGTGCACCGTTTTTATCATGAGCAAGGTTTTTACTGGGTAAATACACCCATCATCACCACTTCTGATGCAGAAGGTGCAGGCCAGATGTTTCGGGTTTCAACCTTAGATATGGCAAATCTGCCACGCGATGGAAAAGGCGCAGTAGATTTCAGCAAAGATTTTTTCGGCAAAGAAACGTTCTTAACCGTTTCCGGCCAGCTGAATGTGGAAGCCTACTGTTTAGCCCTTTCCAAGGTGTATACCTTTGGCCCAACATTCCGCGCCGAAAACTCCCATACAACAAGGCATTTAGCCGAATTCTGGATGATTGAGCCGGAAATTGCTTTTGCCGATTTAAATGACGATGCCAATTTAGCGGAAGCCTTCCTTAAATATTTGTTTAAAGCGGTGCTCAATGAACGTATGGACGACTTAAGCTTTTTGGCTGAGCGTGTGGATAAAACCGCCATTACTAAGCTTGAAACATTTATCAGCGCGCCTTTCGAACGTATTGATTATGGCGAAGCAATTACGTTATTACAAAAATCTGGGCACAAATTCGAATACCCAGTGGAATGGGGCCTTGATTTACAAACTGAACACGAGCGTTGGCTAACCGAAGTGCATGTTGGCCGGCCTGTGGTGGTAATGAACTACCCAGAGTACATCAAAGCCTTTTATATGCGTTTAAACGATGATGGCAAAACAGTGGCGGCGATGGACGTATTAGCACCAGGTATCGGTGAAATTATTGGTGGTTCGCAACGCGAAGAGCGCCTTGATGTGCTCGACTCACGTATGCGCCAGTTTGGTTTAGACCCCGGGCACTACGAATGGTACCGAGATTTCCGTCGTTATGGCTCTGTGCCACACGCCGGCTTTGGCTTAGGTTTTGAGCGATTGGTAGTGTATGTATGCGGTTTGCAAAATATTCGTGATGCAATCCCCTACCCACGCGCGCCTGGCTTGGCAACATTCTGATGTGGATTGGATTATTATTCGTAGCCTTGGGTGTTTTTGGCTCGGCCTTACCCGGCCATTTAGGTATGCGTGTCTTGGCCCACCGAGAACATCTTGACCGTAAACTGCCATTTGCAAACGGTACTGAGTGCAGCAGCATGCGCTATGCATGGTGGCTAATGCGCTTCCAACAAAAAGCCTTTCCTGAAGCTAAAGCACTCAATCAGTTTGGTAACTTAGCGGGCATTTTTGGTTGGATTACGTTGCTTGCCTTAATCGCCATTGTGTTTTGTTTCATAATGTCGAAGAGTACATGATGATAGATGATGACGAAAACCTAGATGGTCATGAGTATGTTGTTGTCTCGGAACAATGGTGGCTAGCACGGCCTGAGCATTTATTGGTGTGGGCACGCTTGCAAACCACCGAGAATGGCATTGCTATTGTGTTTGACAGTAAAGGCGATAACCTAACTTATGAAAATGAAGATATCGCCCGAGCTGTGCTAATGGATGCTGATTTCCGTGCATTTGATGGCATGGATGAAGACGATGCCGATGAATTGGGCTTGTGGATGGAAGAACTCGAGCCGCCGCATGGACAGAGCGAAGAAGAATTACTACCGCAAATGATTCGCACCATTGGGCCAAAACACTGATGCATACTTTACTCGGCAAAAACGCATTAGTTTGTGGTGCTTCTGAAGGCATTGGCTTGGCCTGCGCGATGGCACTGGCAGAGCAAGGCGCGAACGTTACTTTATTAGCGCGCCGCGAACCCATACTGCAAAATGCATTGCAAGCATTGCCAAAATCTGGCACGCAGCAACATAGCATTATAGTTGCTGATGTCTCACTGTTAGACGCGGTGCTGCCAACTGTTGCTGCAGCAGGTTTTGATATTTTAATTAATAACAGTGCTGGCCCTGCCGGTGGCGCTTTGCAAAAAGCCGACACGGAAACATTACTGGCTGTTTTTACACAGCACGTTCTGGCGGGTCAAACCTTGCTGCAAGCCGTGTTGCCAACTATGCAAAACCGGCAATGGGGCCGCATCGTCAATATCATCTCAACATCAGTGAAAGAACCTATTGCGATGCTCGGCGTATCCAATACCATTCGTGGTGCAATGGCTAGCTGGGCCAAAACTTTAGCTACTGAACTTGGCGGCGATGGCATTACCGTTAACAATGTCTTGCCAGGCTATACACAAACACAGCGTCTT
>JAYTOD010000169.1:0-9788 GCA_043747995.1 Arenimonas sp. | reverse complement strand
TCGAGTACTGGCACGTTATGGTTTGGATTTTTGGCCATAAATTCATCGCTGTATTGCACGCCAGCATACAAATCAACGGACACTGTTTCAAATGCCTCGCCAACCGCTTCGTGTAAAATCCATTTCACCCGTGCACTGCGCGTAGCGGGGTAGTGATGCAAGATCAGTTTGCTGATGCCAATATTTGTATTATTCATGCGTTAAACACTCCGCCGTATTGTTTTCGTAAATCATTTTTCTGCACTTTGCCGGTACCGCCCACCGGTAATGTATCCACGAACAACACCTCATCAGGAATCCACCACTTGGCAACATGATTGCTGAGAAAGCTTAGAATTTCTTCGCTGGTCACCGTGCTATCGGGTTTACGCACAATCAGTAACAACGGTCGTTCTTCCCATTTCGGGTGTTTAATGCCAATAACTGCCGCCATGGCCACGCCTGGGTGCGCCAGTGCTGCATTTTCAAGATCGATGGAACTAATCCATTCGCCACCGGATTTAATCACATCTTTGGTGCGGTCGCGGATTTGCATTCGGCCGTTGGCCTCAATGCTGGCGATGTCTCCAGTTGGAAACCAGCCATCGATCAATGCCGATTTTTCGGCTTTGAAATAGGCTGAAACTACCCATTGACCACGCACAAATAATTCGCCCTGCGATATACCATCACGTGGCAACGTTGCGCCGGTTTCATCGACGACTTTAATTTCGGTTCCAAACACTGATTTTCCCTGCTTGGCGATAATGGCATGTTGTTGGTCTTTGGGTAGTTGATGATCAACAGGGTTGAGTACGCTAATTGTTGCTACTGCTGTAGTTTCGGTCATGCCCCAACCATGTCGAACAGACACGTTGTAGTCATCGGCAAATTTGCTGATTAATGAAGCTGGCATCGCAGAACCACCAACCACGGTGCGACGCATAGTGCTGAACTGCAATTTATTTTGTTCCACATATTGCATCATGGCCATCCAGATGGTTGGCACGCCAGCGCTGATAGTAACCCGTTCGGATTCCATCAGCTCATACAAACTTGCGCCATCAAGGCGTGGCCCGGGTAATACTAAACGGGCACCAATCATTGGCGCTGCATACGGAATACACCATGCATTGATGTGAAACATGGGCACTACCGGTAGCACGGTGTCTTCTTGTGACAGTGATACAACGCCTGGCATACAACCAGACATGGCATTTAATACAATCGCTCGATGCGAGTACAGCACACCTTTGGGGTTGCCAGTAGTTCCCGAGGTATAGCACAGCGCTGCACCGGTGCGTTCATCGAACTCGGGCCATTCAAACTGCTCGCTATGCGGCGCAATCATTTCTTCATAACACAAGACATTGTTCAGCCCATCAATAATAGGCATGTTAGCGAGGTCGCTAATGCAGATCCAAGCTTTAACATTCGGGCAATGCGCTGCAATTCCCTTGATCAGTGGCGCGAAAGTGGCATCGAAAAGCACAGCCTTATCTTCGGCATGGTTAATGATGTAAATCAACTGTTGTGGCTGCAGACGCGGATTGCAGGTGTGCATTAGCATACCGCTGCCCGATACGCCGTAATAGGCTTCCATATGCCGATGATTATTCCAAGCGATAGAGCCTACGACATCACCAGCTTGTAAGCCAAGAGCGCAAAGCGCATTGGCCAATTTGCGCGAGCGCATGGCGCACTGTGCATAGGAGTAGCGGAACAATGGTCCGTGCGTTTCGCGGGAAACAATTTCGACATCACCAAACTGGGCTGCGCCATGTTCGATGATGCCAGAAATGAGTAGTTGGCGATCCATCATTAAGCCGGGTTGAAGCATATTGTTGTCTCCAGATGCAGTAGTGTGCTGTAAAGCGGTGCAGAAATCAGAGGCTCACAAGTTCTTTGAAGCCGCCCCAAAACATACGTTTACCATCGAAAGGCAGCGTTTTCGGATCCATAAATTTTGCCAAGCGCTTATCAGTCATCACAGAATTCATAATACGATCGCGCTCTTTACGATTGATATACAACACATACGAAAATACCACTACTTCGTCGTCTTGCAGCTTCACTGAGCGTGGAAATGAGGTGCGCTTACCAGTTGGTACATCATCAGCTATGGCTTCCATGTATTGGAGGGCTCCGAATTCTTTAAAGGCTTTGCCCATTACGCGGGCCATTTTTTTATAATCAGCCATTCTGTCTTTTTTAACAGGTGTCACAAATCCGTCAACGTACATAGTGTTCTCCAAAAAATGATGAGGTGGGTTTATTTTGCACTTAAATGGAGTCTTCGACAACATGCACATAGGGCGTGCCTTGGCACGCCGAACAATACGGTGCATATTTCGTCATGCCGAAGAACATGACGCATATTTTGGCGCGCCAAGGCACGCCCTATGATTTCTTTATACGCTGCAACAGTGGTTGCACGAACACGGCGGCGAGAATGATTGCAACGCCAAGATAAAATTGTGGGGTGAGTTCTTGGTATTCCTTCAACCACAGCGCCGCAATCACAATCGCATACACCGGTTCCATGTTAAGTGCCAACTGCGTGGCGAATGCGCTGATGTGGCGCAGGGCATGCAGTGAGAGGATAAACGGCAGCAGGGTGCATGCCAATGCCAGAATAAGTAGTAGTGAAAAATCGCGTAGGTCTGGCCACATCAAAGTGTTGTCAACACCAAAATACGCGATGCCCGCAATAGCCATAAATGCACCGCCTACCGACATCTCAATAAACGTCACCGACTCTGGTTCGGCAGCATACACATAGCGTTTGTTGAGTGTTGCGAATACCGCAGTCAGAAATGAGGAGATAATGCCGATTACGATGCCTAAGTGCATGCCAGCGGGCACACCACCAACCAAAAGCACTACGCCTGGCACAACCATGATGCCGAGAAATAATTCACTAAGCTGGTGTTTACGACCAGTCATCATAGGCTCCACCACGGCGGTGAAGATAGAGCCCAAAGCTAAACAGCTCACCGCAACTGACGCATTGGAGAGCTTGATGGCTGCGTAAAATGTTAGCCAGTGCATTGCCACAATCACACCGATGCCGGCATATATCAATATTAGTCTAGTGGGCAAAATGCTGAGGCCTCGCCAAACTTTAGGTATTAAAGCTAAAAAAAGTGCAACCAAAGCCATGCGCCAAACCACCAACGCTTGTGCCGGCAAGGTAATGAGTTTTCCAAGAATAGCGGTGAAACCCCACAACAATACGCAAAAATGAATTTGCCAGAATGCGCGGCGCTCAGCGTGGCTGTGCATCATGGATTATTTCAGTTCAGCAATATAATTCAGCACATCTTGGGCATGGGTTTTGGTATTTACTTTTCCCCACACTTGTTCAACTTTGCCATTTGCGCCAATTAAAAAACTACTACGCGAAATACCCATATATTTTTTACCATACATACTTTTCTCAATCCAAACGCCATAGGCTTCAATCAGCTGTTTTTCAGTATCGGCTAGTAAGGGGAATTGCAGTGCGTATTTATCGGCGAATTTCTTATGGCTGGCAACCGAATCCATACTAACGCCGAACACGGCAATGCCGAGTGTATTGAATTGTTCTAAGTCGGATTGCAGGCCGCAGGCTTGTGTGGTGCAGCCGGGGGTAGAGTCTTTCGGGTAGAAATACACTAAATAACGCTGGCCTTTCAGTTGCTTAGAATTATGTTTTAAAGCGTTTTGGTCTAATGCCGTGAAGCTTGGTGCTTTGTCGCCTTTGGCCAACATAAAAACTCCGTACACTTAATACTAGGAAAGAACATAGTCTAATCGGCTTACTGCTTGCAATGCGTGAAACAGGTGTTTAAAATATTAAACACACTGTTGAGGATATCGCTATGAGCAAAAATGCTGAGTTACAACAACGTCGTGTTGATGCCGTTGCCCGAGGCGTTGGCAATGCCACACAATTATTCGCCGTTAAAGCGCTGAATGCTGAAATCTGGGATGCAGACGGTAAGCGCTATATCGATTTTGCCGGCGGCATTGGTGTAATGAACACTGGCCATCGCCACCCGAAAGTGATGGCGCGTATTCAGCAGCAATTAGATGCTGTGGTGCACAGCTGTTTTCAGGTTATGCCGTATGAACCATACATCGAATTGGCGGAGCAGCTCAATAAGCGTGCGCCCATTGATGGCAAAGCCAAAACCTTATTCGTGACCACTGGCGCAGAAGCGGTGGAAAATGCCGTCAAAATTGCGCGTGCTTATACAAAACGCCCAGGCGTGATTGCCTTTGGCGGCGGCTACCACGGCAGAACTTTGCTCACACTCGGCTTAACAGGAAAAGTTGCGCCTTATAAAATTGGTTTTGGGCCATTTCCTGCTGATATTTTTCATGCCCGTTTTCCGCATGAATATCACGGCATTTCAGTAGCCGATGCTTTGCACGACATTGCCGATTTATTCAAATACGATATTGAGCCATCGCGCGTTGCTGCCATTATTATTGAACCGGTATTAGGCGAGGGCGGCTTTACGCCAACACCACCAGAATTTATGCGGGCATTGCGCGCTATTTGCGATGAGCACGGTATATTGCTGATTGCCGACGAAGTGCAGAGCGGCTTCGCGCGCACCGGTAAATTATTCGCCATGGAACATTACGATGTGAAAGCTGATCTTATTACCACGGCGAAATCATTAGCTGGCGGCATGCCGTTGTCTGGTGTGATTGGCCGTGCTGAGGTGATAGATGCGCCTGCTGCTGGCGGCTTAGGCGGCACCTATGGTGGCAATCCAGTGGCCTGTGCCGCGGCGCTTGGTGTGCTTGAGGTGATTGATTCAGAAGATATCCTCAACCGATCAACACAGCTCGGCAAAAAATTAGCGACCTATGTGGAAAATCTTGCTAAGGAAACGGCACTTGGCATCGGCGAAATTCGTCATCTTGGCGCTATGTTTGCGTTTGAATTAATCAAACCTGGCACACAAAACACGCCGGATGCTGATGCTGCCAAAGCACTAACAACAAAAGCTGCTGAACTCGGTTTGATTCTGCTTAGTTGCGGCGTATATGCCAATAGCATCCGCGTGTTGGTGCCGATTACTGTTGAAGATGCCATTCTTGATGAAGCACTCGGCATGTTGGAAGCGGCTTTGCGGGCTATTCGCGCTTAACGCTTCGACTGGCTCAGCGTACTATCGCAGCAAAAAATAAACCGCCTTTCGGCGGTTTATTTTATTTCATTATTCGTACCGGAATCGGCACGTTACACACATCAATGTGGCCAGCTTTGTTCAAGTACCAATCGTCTTTGCGATTGCGTCGTGCTTCAACCAGTTCGTCAAAGGTTTTGGTATCGGTGCGCAATACTTCCAGATTCACGCGCTCACTTTCAGGCATGGTGCTGGCTAAGCGAATGGCTTTAATGGGTGCGCGCTGTTCTTTTTTTTCATAGAATCCGAGTGGACCAGTGCCGCGTGGCAGGACAGATAGGAATTCCATACCCTGCAACACACGCCCAACGGTTGTTATATTGCGATCTAGCTGGCGTGGTGATTGTCCGGTAACCACATACAACTCTGCGCCTGTGCTGCTATCTGGCTCATTGCCACGCCCTGCACCGAGGGTTGCATAACAATGCGCTAGCCAGGTCTGCTTACCATCTGTTGCTGCTGGGAATCCATCGACGAAACCAGCTGATTTTGACCAGCCATCACTATCAGGAATAGCGTGAAATTGTTTTTTATCAAATTTAGCAAGTGAAAATTCTGCGGGTAATTTGGTCTTTGCAGTACCGGGCGATTTAGCTAATTTGGGATCTTCCTCTGCATCGCCCCATTGCACGACAAAATTATCTTGTGAACGATAAATGCTTAAGCCATCCCAAAAATGTTCTGTGGCTAGTGTTCGGATATTTGCAGCATGTTCTGGAGCAAATTGCGGCGCCAGTTCAATCACCACGCGGCCACCTGCAATATCCATAATCAATACATTATTAGGGTCGGGCGTGCGCCAATCAGCCGCCGTGCTGGCATCAAGAATTTCCTGCATAGTTTTGCCTTTGTTGGCCCCGAAGCTTGGCTGGCAGACCAGTGCGAGTAAGGTAAATGCTATTGATGTGTGTAAGCTGATTTTAGACATGGCAAATTCTCATAAACGTTCTAAGGCGGAAACAGGGCTGTCGCATTCGGCATTTAAATAACAATGGCTGCCCAACGCAATGAAGCCAGCGTGTTCAAATAGAGTACGGTATTGTTTGGCGCTGCGGGCAATAAAGCCGTTAAAATCGCCGGTGATTTTATCTTCGCGGCAAAACACATCCAAATACGCCACGCCTGCGCAAAGCTCGCTGAATCCTTCTAGCCCGCGTTTCAGCTCAGCGCCTGGCACATAATGCATTACATCAGAACAAATCAATAGGTCTGCTGGCGGCCCAATACGCAGTTGCTGCATTTGCCCGAAGCTAGCTAATGCAATGTTGCGCGTTCTTCCATAGCGCTGAACAACGTACTCGCTAGCGTCCACACCTTGGTAATACATGCCGGGCCGGAGTTTCAGCAAATGCTTTCGCCATGGCGCTTCGCCACAGCCGATATCCAATGCCGATGCAATTGGCCGGCCTAAATGCAGCTCGGTTATGGCAACCGCAACAGCAACTTTACGCGCTAAGGCTTTATCGTCCTGAGCGTATTTACCGCGGTACCAGCGATTGAAATAGGCGGCATCGTAGTGTTTTTGTTTGAGATTCGGCATACAAACTTTCTGTTAAATGATTGATTATCATACGACAATGAAAATAAATTTGCTCAAATGACTAATGGCACATACGCTATAGCTAAGTTAATACTAGAATTAACTCAACAGATATAGGAGAGCGACATGTCTTATGTAGATTTTCAACTTAAGAAGTTTCAAAAAGAACTGAGCGCCGGAACGGTGTCTTTTTTACTTTTAGCGCAATTAGCGAAAGCCGAAGAGCCTCTGTACGGCTACCAAATTGCCAAGCAATTGGAGCAGGCCGGCGAGGGTGCATTAGCATCGAAACAAAGTGCTTTGTATCCGGTTTTAAGAAACTTAGACGCTGCGGGCTTATTGCAAAGCGAAGTGGAACCGTCAGTGGCGGGGCCGCCCAGACGCTACTACCAAATTACGCCATTTGGCCGTGAGGTATTTTCTGAGTGGCAGAAAATATGGCAACAAACCCGAGCTTTTGTGGATACCGTGCTAGAAGGAGCGCCGAAATGAGACAACATCAACCTAAAAACATCGCTGAGTATTTAGAGCTGCTGAAAACGGCATTGAAAGGCGCGGATGCGTCTATGATTCGCGATGCCTTATATGATGCCGAAGAATACTTGCGTTCGGAATTAGCTGCTAATCCTTTGTTGTCAGAGCATGAGTTATTGGATTCAGTGGCCAACAGTTACGGCTCACCGGAAGAAGTGGCCGATATTTATCGTGACACCGAAGTGACTGTGCAGAAAGCGTTATATTCGCCAGTTAAATCGACATTAAAAAAACGTTCTGAATCGAGCAATGCGCTAGCCCATGCACCAGTGCAGGGATTTTTTCGCGTCGCTTTAGATCCTAAAACCTACGGTGCGCTGTTTTATATGTTGTTATCGATGATAACAGGAATGTTCTATTTCACTTGGGCTGTAGGCGGCTTAAGCATGAGCGCAAGTTTGATGATATTAATCATCGGCATTCCATTCTTTGTTTTATTTATGGCCTCTGTTTATGTCATTTCATTGGTAGAAGGGCGGTTAATTGAGACGTTACTTGGCGTTCGCATGCCACGCAGGCCTTTGTATCAAGATACCGATAGAACATGGATGCAACGCATTAAGTCATTATTTACTGATTCACGTACATGGCTGAGCTTGATGTACATGACCTTAATGATGCCGCTAGGAATTGTGTACTTTACGATTGCATTTACTTCTCTGCTTGTCTCGATAGCCTGTGTGGCTGCACCTGTTTTGTTCTGGCTGTATGAATTAGGCTGGATCACGGTTTACGGAGATATGCATATCTCAATGGGTGGTTTAGATAAATCAATATTTTCACCCCTGTTGTTCATTGCTGGCATTGTTATGTTTTTCGCCAGCTTGCATTTGATTCGTGGCATAGGCCAATGGCATGGCCGCTTTGCTAAACATGTATTAGTTGAAGCGAGTGCCGATTAACCCTTTGACAGGCTAAGGGACCGGATGCTGGCTGAGACTGTCGAAGCCGGAAACAAAAAAGGGCAGAGTAATCTGCCCTTTTTATTAGGTAAAAAATAAAACTAATTAATGCATGTTTTGATATAGACCGATAGCACTTAATACAAATAAACCGATAAAGGCTAAGAAGCCAACTAAGAAACCACCACTGCGCGCGGCCGCCGCTTTGTTGTAGCCTAAAATATACCAAACCCGGCCGATAATCCAAGCAGCGCCAAGCCAATGCGCCCACATTTCGTAGCCGTTTAAAGATGCAATCCAAAGCACTGGTAAAAACATCACGGTTTGTTCAACCGTATTTAAATGCGCGCGATTGGCGCACTCAAAGGCCTCATTGCCGGAAGTGGCAGGCGCTTTGATACCGTGTTTGCCACGAGCCCGACCAACTAGGCCCATTGCCATGAATAAAACAAGAACGTTTAACAGTGTGATGAAAGCAGCGCTTTGCATAATGAATCCTTAAAAGTGTGTACAAGGATGATAGAACGGATTTCTACAATTGCCAACTATAGCGCTTTACCGGCTGCTTGCGCGCAGGCCCATGCCCATTGAAAGTTATAACCACCAAGATGACCAGTCACATCCAATACCTCGCCAATGAAATACAAATTAGGGCAGAGTTTTGATTCAAAACTGCTGGAGGATATTTCATCGGTATTAACGCCGCCAAGGGTTACTTCAGCAGTGCGGTAGCCTTCGGTGCCGCTGGGCGTTAATGTCCAGTGCTGCAAAGAGAAGGCAATCTTCTTGAGTTCACTATGCGTGTATTGATTAATCGGTTTGTTACTAAAGAAATCAGTACATAAAAGCTGTGCTAAGCGTTTTGGAAGTAATTCGCTGAGCACAGTTTTCAACTCGGCTTTATGGCCTTGTTGTTGCAACGCTAATAAATGCGCAGCAAAATCGATATTGGGCAATAAATTCATTTCAATGGCTTCGCCGAGTTGCCAATACGAAGATATTTGCAACACAGCCGGGCCACTTAAGCCGCGATGGGTGAATAGTAGGAAATTACTAAATTCTATACCTGCAGTTTTAACAGACACCGGCAAGGATAGGCCGGACAGTTCAGCATATTGCTCAAGTGGTTTCCCGCTCAGTGTAAATGGCACTAGGCCGGCGCGTGTGGCGATAATGCTATGCCCGAATTGCTTGGCAATGTCATAACCATAACCGGATGCGCCCATGCTTGGGATGGACAAACCGCCACTAGCAATCACCAGTTTATTCGCAAAGAAAACGCCTTGATTACTGTGTACAACGAAGCAATCAGCGCGTTCAATGCGTTGTATGTTGCAATCAACCAAAATCTCAACGCCAGCCGATTGGCATTCATCAAGCAGCATTTTGACGATTTGCTTTGATGATTCGTCGCAAAACAATTGGCCTAATTCTTTTTCATGGTAAGTAATGCCGTGCCGTTCAACCAACTCGATAAAATCATTTGGGTTATAGCGTGCTAAGGCGGATTTGCAGAAATGCGGATTCTGCGAGATGAAGTTTTTTGGGCTAGTACCGGTGTTGGTGAAATTACAGCGGCCACCGCCAGACATCAATATTTTCTTGCCACAGCGATTGCTGCCTTCCAACACAATCACTTTCTTA
>JAYTOD010000168.1:0-5977 GCA_043747995.1 Arenimonas sp. | reverse complement strand
TTTAATCTTGCTATGCTCGATGAAACGGCAAAAAGACAGATTGTGCTTGCGCGCGCCAAAGGCCGTGGTTTGGAGCTTGATGATGCTGTGCTGGATTATTTATTTAGCCGTGTTAGTCGTGACTTGCATACCTTAAGCCAATTAGTAGACCGACTTGATCATGCCAGCCTTGCTGCCCAGCGCCGCATCACTGTGCCGTTTATCAAATCGGTGTTGAACGATTAACTACCCCGGCGCTTCGCACCACCCCTTCAAAATGAAGGGGAATAAAAGACCCAAATCATACATTCCCCATCATTTTGAAGAGGTGCCCATAGGGCGTGGTAGTAGCGACGAATCCAATTCCGTCAAACGTTCTGGTGTGCCAACATCGGTCCATTGCCCGGTGAAATGTTCTCCGGTAATTTGATGTGCATGCATGACGCGGCGTAAAATCGGTGCTAATTTGAAGCGCGGATTTTGTTCGTTCAACGAAGCCCATTCGCTTTGGCAATTTAATAAAAGCTCGGGGCGGTATACGCCAATACCAGAAAATGTCAGGCGCTGTTCACCCTCAGAATGCATTATGCCATCGGCGCTTAAAGCAAAATCACCGTTTGGATTATGCTCGGGATTATTCACCATGACTAAGTGTGCTAAAGCTTGCAGCTGTTGGGGTAATAGCTTGAAGTTGTAATCACAAAACACGTCGCCATTCACTGCAATAAATGGCGTATCGCCTAAATACTGAAGCGCTAAGGCCATCCCACCGCCGGTTTCAAGTGCTTCAGTGCCTTCATAGGAATACTTCAAACGCACGCCCCATCGGCTGCCGTCGCCTAGCGCCGGTTCAAAGCATTCTGCCAGCCAGGATGTGTTGATAACGATAGTTTGGCAGCCAAGTGCGGCAAGTTTTTCAATATGCCATTCAATTAAGCGTTTGCCGCCCACTCGCAGTAAAGGTTTTGGAGTGCGCTCGGTAAGCGGACGCATACGTTCGCCTTTTCCGGCTGCAAAAATTAAGGCGTTCATTAGGCGCTCGGCAAGCGTATGTCACGCGCGCCAATGGCTTGTTCAATCAAGGCAATAAGCGGGGCGGTTTCCGGATATTTTCGGCCAATGTTTTGCGTGTATTGCCACACCAATGGCAGATCATTTAAATAGCCTACTTTGCCGTCGCGATAATATAAGCGGCAAAAAATACCCAATACTTTGATGTGTCGTTGCAGACCCATCAAATCAAAGGCGCGCAAAAAATACGCTTTGTTGCCGGTAACTAATCCAGCGGCTTCAGCATTCAATCGATACACTTCTACCCACGCTTCAACTTGCTCATTCGGCCAGGCAATATAGCAATCGCGAAGCAGCGATGCTAAATCATAGGTAATTGGCCCGCGCACGGCATCTTGGAAATCCAAAATGCCGGGTTGCCCTGTTGCTGAAAGAAGTAGGTTGCGCGAATGATAATCGCGGTGCACAAAAACCTGTGCTTGCTGTTCGGCATTGATAATTAAAGCCCGAAAAGCCAGCTCAATAACATCCCACTGATCACAAGATGGGGTGAAGCCCAAATGCCGCTCAAAAAACCAAGTCGGCATCAGCTCCATTTCAGTTACTAAACGTTGCTCGTCATATGCTGGCAAATCCGCGCTTGATACCTTAGCTTGTATGTGAAGCAGTGCATCTAGTGCTTGCCCATACAAACCTGATACAGTTTCCGCGTTTAAGGCTGGCAAAAATAGTTGTGTGCCAAGATCGCTCATCAATACAAAGCCATTTTCGCTATCCACGGCTTTAATCAGTGGCGCGTTCAATCCGGCATCTGTTAGGCGCTTGGCCATAGCCAACCAAGGGCCGGTATCTTCCTTATCGGGCGGTGCATCCATCACAATCCAGGTTTGCCCAGCGCTACTTCCGCGCCAATAGCTACGAAAACTCGCGTCTTCGGAAGCGCTTTCAAGGCTGAATTGTGCGTCGTTTAATGCCGATTGTGCCCACAATAGTCGTTGCGTTGGGCGTTGAAGCTTGCTCATGCTGAATTTCTCTTATGGGACATTGCATCATTTAATGATTTAATAGCACTAGGATACTAGAAGCACGTAGGAAAGTTTAAATGAAATCAGTCACACCGGTCATATTATCCGGCGGATCGGGCACGCGACTTTGGCCTTTATCGCGCGAGGCGCATCCCAAACAATTCTTGCCAGTGATTGGCGAGCACTCATTATTGCAAGCAACGGCCTTGCGTTTGCAGGGCTTGAATGCATCCGCACCCATTATTGTGGCCAATGAAGTGCATCGTTTTTTGGTGGCAGAACAATTACAGCAGTTAGGTATTAAGGCCTGCGCACTTTTGCTTGAGCCGGTTGCCCGCAATACCGCGCCAGCCATTGCAGCTGCTGCCTATCAAGCAATGGCTGATGACGCGGATGCTGTGTTGTTGGTGATGCCGTCTGATCATGCTATTCGGGATGTTGAGGGGTTCCAAGCGGCGGTTGCGCAAGCACTGCCCGTTGCACAACTGGGTGGGCTGATAACATTTGGTATTGTGCCAGAAGCGCCTGAAACCGGCTTTGGCTATATTAAAGCCAGCGAAGGCGAGGGTATTCGCGTCATCGAGCGCTTTGTTGAAAAGCCCGATACTGAAACAGCCATTGCCTATGTGGCATCAGGGGATTACTTCTGGAACAGCGGCATGTTCTTATTTAAGGCTAGCCGCTATCTTGAGGAGTTGGCTTTATCTCAGCCTGAAATGGTGCGCCTAGCCAAGATTGCCGTGCAGAAAGCCCAAACAGATGCCGATTTCATCCGTTTAGATAAAGACGCGTTCACTGCCATGGCATCCGACTCCATTGATTACGCGGTGATGGAAAAAACCCAAAGCGGCTATGTTCTGCCAATTTCGGTGGGCTGGAGTGATGTGGGTTCATGGCAGGCGCTCTGGCAGGTATCTGAGCAAGATGGCAACGGCAATGCCCACCATGGCGATGTGTTGGCTGTTGATTGTCGGAACACCTTGGCAATGGGCGATAAACGCCTATTAGCCTTGTTGGGCCTGAATGATATTGTGGTGGTTGATACCGACGATGCGCTGTTGGTGGCGCATAAAGATCGCGTTCAAGAAGTCAAAGAGATTGTCTCACAATTAAAATTAGCTAATCGCTCAGAAGCCACTTGGCACCGAAAAGTGTTCCGGCCATGGGGCAATTATGATTCAGTTGACACCGGCCCGCGCTTTCAGGTTAAGCGTATTGTGGTTAAGCCGGGTGCGCAGCTTAGTTTGCAGATGCACCACCACCGCGCCGAGCATTGGATTGTAGTGAGTGGCACGGCTAAAGTGACTTGTGATGATAAGGTGTTCATGTTGGCCGAAAACCAAAGCACTTATATTCCTTTGGGCAGTGTTCATCGTTTGGAGAATCCCGGTAATATTGCTTTGGAATTGATTGAAGTGCAATCAGGTTCATATTTGGGAGAAGATGATATTGTTCGTTTTGATGATGTTTATGGACGTACAGCAACCAATAGCACGAGTGAGTCATTATGATTCAGTTAGCAGAAGTTAAACTGGCAATTATCGGCTTGGGCTATGTTGGCTTGCCTTTGGCAGTTGAGTTCGGTAAGAAATACCAAACTACTGGTTTTGATATTAACAATGCACGCATCATTAAATTAATCAGCGGAACAGATAATACCCAAGAAATAAGCAACGCAGAGTTAAAAGATGCCGTGCTATTGGGATTTAGTAGCTCAGTTTCTGATTTGGCAGCGTGTAATGTTTATATAGTCACTGTGCCTACACCGATTGATAGCGCCAAGCGGCCAGATTTGTCACCACTAATTAATGCCTGCGAAATGATCGCCCATGTCATCAAAGTTGGCGATGTGGTGGTTTATGAGTCGACTGTTTACCCGGGTTGCACAGAAGAAATATGCGTGCCAATTCTTGAGCGAATTTCAGGTTTAAAACTTAACATTGATTTTTTTGTGGGCTATTCGCCTGAGCGAATAAATCCTGGAGATAAAGACCATCGTTTAACTAACATCATAAAAATTACTTCAGGCTCAACTCCCAGTGCAGCAGATTTTATCGATGATTTATACCGTTCTATTATAGTTGCCGGCACACATAAAGTATCCAGTTTAAAAGTTGCCGAGGCGGCAAAAGTAATAGAAAATACCCAGCGAGATGTAAATATTGCTTTGGTTAATGAATTGTCGTTAATTTTTAATAAGCTTGGAATAGATACAATTGAAGTGCTAGAAGCAGCAGGTACCAAATGGAATTTTTTACCTTTCCGCCCTGGCTTGGTTGGCGGGCATTGCATTGGTGTTGATCCCTATTATTTAACACATAAAGCTCAAGAAGTTGGCTATCATCCTGAAGTGATTTTAGCTGGGCGTCGCATTAATGACGGAATGGGTGCATTCGTTGCGAATCAAACCATACGCTTGATGACGGCTAAAAATATTAACCCAGTGGCTGCAAAAATTCTTGTACTTGGCATTGCGTTCAAGGAAAACTGCCCAGATGTTCGAAACAGCCGTGTGGTAGATATATTAGCTAGCTTAAACGAATATCACACAAAAATTGATATCTACGATCCATGGGTAGATGCTGCACAGGTCGAACATGAATATGGTGTGCAGCCGATTAAAGTTCCAGAAGTCGGTAATTATGATGCAATTATTATTGCTGTTGCTCATCATCAATTCAAAGCACTCGGCGCTGCAGGTATACGTGCTTTCGGCAAAAAGTCTTGCGTAATATATGATGTAAAAAATATATTTCCGCATGATTCAGTCGATGGAAGACTTTAAAGCAACATTGACCATGGCCCCGACTCTCTCAGCGTAGTAGAGAAAATGGAAAAGGAAAAGAATATGAAAATTCTCGTTACTGGCTCTGCAGGATTTATTGGTTCACACGTGGCTAAACAATTATTGGCGCGAGGCGATATTGTAATTGGATTAGATAATCTCAATGATTATTATGATGTGTCCTTAAAGCAGGCTAGACTTGAGCCGCTATTGGCAGATAAAAATTATGTACATGATTATAGTGATTTAGCTGATCGTCAAGCAATTGAAAAATTATTTTCTTTACATAAAATAGATCGTGTAATCCACTTGGCCGCCCAGGCGGGAGTTCGTTATGCTGCTACAAATCCACACATTTATGTGCAAAGCAATATAACTGGGTTTTTACATATCCTTGAAGGTTGCAGACATAATGCTGTACAACATTTGGTGTTCGCATCCACCTCGTCTGTTTATGGCGCCAATACTGATATGCCATTTACTGAGCATAAAAGTACTGAGCACCCAATAACGCTTTATGCTGCAAGTAAGAAAGCCAATGAAATGATGGCGCATAGCTATGCGCACCTTTATGGCATCCCATGTACCGGCCTTCGTTTCTTTACAGTGTATGGGCCATGGGGGCGTCCAGATATGGCGTTATTTCTTTTCACTAAAGCTATTTTAGCTGGGCAGCCAATTAAAGTGTTTAATTACGGCAAGCATTCGCGTAGCTTTACGTATATAGACGATATTGTTGAAGGTGTTATTCGTGCTTGTGATAAGCCCGCAATTAGTAATTCCCATTGGCAGAGCGAAATGCCAGATCCTGCAAGTTCGAATGCACCATATCGTATTTTTAATATTGGTAACTCACAAAGTGTGCCGCTGATGCGCTATATACAAGTGCTCGAAAATTCGCTTGGTATAAAAGCAAAATTTGAAATGTTGCCATTACAACCTGGCGATGTGCCTGACACGACGGCAGATTGCTCTGATTTAGAAGTAGAGCTTGGCTACCTTCCTAAAATTGATGTTGAGGAAGGCGTGTCAAATTTTGTTCACTGGTATAGAGATTTTTATCAAATATGAGAATTTTATTAACAGGTGGAGCAGGTTATATCGGTAGTCATACTGCAATTGAACTCATCAATGCTGGTCATGAAATAGTAATTATTGATAATCTTTGTAATAGTCA
>JAYTOD010000167.1:0-6701 GCA_043747995.1 Arenimonas sp. | reverse complement strand
AGCTGCGAAGCTCTTCGGGCAGGATAAATTCCAAAAAACAAACCGGTGGCCATTGAGCAAATAGCCGCCAAGGCAATCACTTTCCAGTTTAGCTCAACCGGCAAGGCGCCGATTTTTTCGGTGAGCAAGGAAAACCCAACACCAAGCAAAATGCCTAAAATGCCGCCACCCACTGAAATCAACATAGCTTCCATCAAAAATTGCCGTTGAATTTCTTTTGGGCCCGCACCCACCGCCATGCGCAAGCCAATTTCGCGAATACGCTCAGTAACAGATACCAACATGATATTCATAATGCCGATGCCGCCGACAATCAGCGAAATACTAGCCACTGCGCCGAGCAATAAAGACATTATGCGCGTGGTTTCGGTTCGAGTAGCAATGATTTCAGCAATGTTGCGTACCGAAAAATCGTCTTCGGCGCCGGGTTGAATTTTATGTTGTTGCCTCAGCAAAACTTCCACTTGTTCTTGCACATAAGATAAATCTTCGGCCCGTGCAACGCCCAGAGTAATTTGATTGACACCACCGGGAATAGAAATATTTGCTAACCGACGTCGCGCTGTTTCAAGCGGAATTAGCACCACATCATCTTGATCTTGGCCAAAACCACCTTGGCCTTTTTCGGCCAACACACCCAGCACTTGAAATGGCGTTTTACCAATACGAATATTTTCTCCAACCGCCGAGGATTCACCGAATAACTCACGGCGCACGGTTTCACCAATTAAGATGACTTTGTTACCGGACTTATAATCAGAATCTTCAAAACCAGCACCCTGAGCAACATCCCAGCCATTGATGGAAAAATAATCTGGCTCAATGCCTTGCCAACTGGTTGACCAATTGTTTTCGGCAAACACCGCCTGCGAATTACCGCGCACACTTGAGGCGATATAAGCAATTTCAGGAATTTGCTGGCGTATGGCTTTCGCATCGGAATCGGTTAAAGTGATACGTGATCCAGCGCCAAAACGCACTCCGCCACCTCGCGATGAGCCTGAATTAATATCTAATCGATTGGCCCCAAGGCCAGAAACCATTTTCTCGATTTCGTTTTGCGTGCCCTGGCCCACCGAGACCATCACAATTACGGCGGCAATACCAATGATCACCCCAAGCGAAGTGAGAGTGCTGCGCATCCAATTACCACGCAAGGCGCTAACAGCGGTTCGGAAACTATCAAGCCACATGGCGTATATCCTGTTCGGTTAAGCTGCCATCAACCATCACGCAAATGCGATCAGCGTGCTCAGCAACATGGGCATCATGGGTAATCAAGATGATGGTATGCCCTTGCGACTTCAGCAATTTAAATAGCTTAAGAATTTCTTCGCCGGTTTTCGAGTCTAATGCGCCGGTCGGTTCATCGGCAAGAATCATCGGCGGCTTATTCACCAACGCCCGCGCAATAGCAACTCGCTGCTGTTGGCCACCCGACAACTCGCCCGGATGGTGATGCGCGCGTTGCGCTAAACCAACTGATTCCAAGGCAGCCATAGCCATTGGCTGGCGCTTGTCTAGTTCAATGGCTGCGTAAGATAACGGCATCATCACATTATCCAAAGCATCCATGCGAGTTAATAAATTAAAGCCTTGAAACACAAAACCAATTTTAGTTAAGCGCAGTTTAGCCAGTTGTTCTTTATCCAAACTGGATACATCCACTCCATCACACTTATAAGTTCCTGAGTCGGCATGATCTAAACAACCCAAGATATTCATCAAGGTCGACTTGCCCGAGCCAGACGCGCCCATAATTGCAACAAACTCACCGGCATGAATGCGCAAATTGACCTTATTCAAAGCCACCACTTGCGCTTCAGTGCCCTGAGAATAAATCTTGCTCAGGTTTTCAATATCAATGACGGGAATACTCATGGGCTTTGACGAGTACTGCCGACAATCACTTGCTGGCCTTCATTTAAGCCACCAATCACTTCAGTCTTGCTGCCATCACTGGCACCCAAACGCACTTCAACGGCTTTAGGCTCACCGTTTTCCAACACATACACGGTGGCACGTTTAGCAGTAAACAAGGATTGAATATACTGATCCCAAAGCATTTGTTGCTCGGCAGGCAATTGCGCACGCACTGACTCAAACGATTTAGCAAAACGCTCGGCAAAGCGTTTCGAACGATTACCAGCGGTCTGACCTGCACCTGCTGATTGCCCCATCTGGGCACCCGCACCCGCTCCAGCTCCAGCTCCTTGTCGCATGCCTTGCATCATAGACTGCAGTTGTTGCTGATACTCAACAGCGGCTTGCTCAAAACTGGCCAACACGGCTGGAGTTGCCTTACTTCTCTGTAAGAAATCACGAACTGAATCTAATTGCGCATTCAACCGTTTTGCCCGCTCTTCAGCCGATGGCATACCACGCTCAGCAGCTGGTGCTCCCATTGGAGAGCTATTATTGGCATTGGCAGCGCTGGCTGGGCGAAACCGCAGTGCAGCACTAGGCAAGGTTAATACCTGCGATTTCTGACTGATAATAATTTGCGCGGTAGCAGTCATTCCTGGCAGCAGATTCTGCTCGGTATTGCTCACTTCAATCACCACCGGGTAAGTAACCACATTCGAGACATTATTGGCTGCTAAACGAATTTGCTTTACTTGGCCTTGAAACGATTTATCTGGGAAGGCATCAACAGTGAATGTTGACTGTTGACCAACACGCACCTGGCCTATATCGGCTTCATCAATTGCTAAAATAATTTCCATTGATGACAAATCACCGGCAATTTTAAACAGCACCGGTGTTTGCAGGCTGGCCGCTACAGTTTGACCTGGTTCAACATTGCGCGCCAGAATTGTACCCTTGACTGGCGAACGAATAATGGTTTTCGCCAAATCCAGTTTGGTGGTATTTAAATTTGCTACTTGTTGCTGAATCTGCGCCTGAGCTGACATCATCCGTGCTTGCGCTTGATCGCGCTGAGCAGCGGCTAAGTCGCGATCAGTGCGCGATACCAATTATTTATCAGCGAGCTGACTCTTGCGCAAAAAATCTTGCTGAGCATTAATAGCAATGGCGCGCGCCTCGGCGAGATTCGCCTGGGCACTGGCTAGCGCTGCCTGTGCTTGTGAAACACGTGCTTGAAAAGTGGATGGATCGATACGCGCAATCACTTGGCCCGGCTCCACATTGTCATTGAAATCAACTTCAACCGATTGCAAAGTTCCTGATACCTGCGTACCGACTTCAACCGTTGCGGTTGCACCAAGTGTGCCAGTTGCGGAAATACTCGAAGACAAATCTGCGCGAATAACGGCTTCTGTGCGGTACTGGCCAGTTTCTGGCGAGCTTGCAGAAAAGAATTTCTTGTAACCAAAAATGCCAACGGCAATAACAACAAGAATTAAAGCGAGTTTTCGATATGAAAATAAAGATGGTGTTTTTGTCATGATGGCGTTTTACTTTTGGTTAAAATTTAGAGGGATTCAACATGAGATGAATCTGACAGCAAAAGCGTTGCAATGCTGCCCTTATTAGGCGTGCTGTGCATCTCAATATTCCAGCCAAACCGATCACAGAATTTCTTCACCAAAGACATACCAATGCCTTTGCCGTTTTGATTGCTGTTTTCGCCGCGGTAAAATAATTCATATACGCGCTTTAGCTGCTCGGCGTTCATGCCAATACCGGTATCAATAACTTGTATTTTATTTTTTTCAACAACTACTTCAATAGACCCTTTGTCGGTATAGTGGCAAGCATTGCGAATTAGATTGCCGATAACTATTGAAAGCACGTAATACGGCACACTGGTTTGAAAATCGTGTTGGATTGATGTTTTCCACTCAATTGGTTTATCGCGAATGAGCAACTGTGCTTTATCAGCTTCATCAGCAATCAGCTCGGAAACCCAATAAGGCAGTTCACTATGACCTAAATCATTTTCTCTTGCCAGCAATAGAAACCCTTCAATTAATGACTCCATTTCCTTGCTGGCTTTCTGAATACGAGTAACAGAACGCTGTGCAAGCGGAGATAAATTAGGATCTTCGTTGACCATATCAGTAGCTACACGGATAACTGCCAATGGTGTTCTGAGCTCGTGTGAGGCATTAGATGTGAAGTTCTGTTCGCGTTCCACAAACTGACTAATTCGATGACCAAAATCATGCAGCGACGCAGCTAACACTTCGGCCTCGCTGTCCATATCTTTGGGCAGTTTTTCCGGCGCCAATACAGATACATCCGGATTTTTCGGATCCCAGCCGCGGACCTGATTAGCCAACCAAATAACTGGTGACACCAAGCGTTTTGATGTGCGGTAGCTGATTAAAATCATTGCATACATCACCATTAGCAACAAAGATAATGGCAAAACACCAAACCAGAATGCTAATGCATCTACTTGTTCTTGCTTGAAAATTAATACCAGTTTGTGATGGTGCTTGGTTTCAATCCAAACCAACTCACCCCCCTGTTGTTTGGAAAGGTTTTGATAGCCGTTGCCTAAATGTCGGTATTTTTCCGGCAAATCAGATTTGCCCGACATATCCAGAAGGTAGCCCTTCATATTAAACGTATCTGGAACTTGCGTATTTGGATTGGCTTCCAGCAGTTTCCAAAAATGGCTAGCTTCATCTTGTAGCGCTTGCTTAATCAGCAAATCTTTAATGACCACGGAAGCGCCATACACGCCTATCACAGTGGCAAAACAAATAGCTGCTAACTGCAACACAAATGCGGTCCAGAACTTTTTACCTAGACCGTGCTTGGATTTCATACTTTTGGTGGCTCATCCAAATTAACAATGCGATAACCAGCTGTTTGTACGGTATGTAGCAATTGCTTGCCAAATGAACGATCAACGGCTTTACGCAGATTGTATAAATGACTACGAAGCGTATCGGATTCTGGCAGTTCATCGCCCCAGATTTCCCGCTCAATATTGCGGCGAGTTACTACGCGTGGCGATTCGCGCATTAGAATACCTAACAAACGCAGTGCGATGGGTGATAGGTTTAACTCTTGGCCTGCACGTGTTGCGCGCATGCTTCCAGTGTCTAGGATTAAGTCGGCCACTTGATACACTTCGGTACTTACCTGCCGACGTTCGCGGCGAATCAAGGCACGAATGCGCGCTTCTAATTCCTGGATAGCAAAAGGCTTAATCAGATAATCATCAGCGCCCGCTTCCAAACCAAGCACTTTATCGGAAACCGCATCGCGCGCGGTTAGCATGAGCACGGGTGTTGATTTTTTGCCTTCGGAGCGCAACTTCTGGCACACTTGCAAGCCATCCATTCTGGGCAAGTTTAAGTCAAGAATAATCACGTCGTAGCTGTTTTGCACAGCTAAGCGATATCCATCCATGCCATCGCTGGCATAATCTACACCAAAGCCTTTGTTTTCGAAATATTCGCCAACCACTTCAGATAAACTACGGTTATCCTCGACCAATAGAATTAGCCCTGATTGATGTTCACGCTTCATAATGCCTCCTAGTCGGCTTCAGCTTTGTGAAGAATGCACCGCCCCGAGTGATAATGACGTGAATGCACTTTAAAAGGGGATTTTTCCCGTCAAAATGTCTTTATACATTAACCAATCGGAGATAAATGAGTAAAATGGCTGCTTAAAGCTGGCTGGCTTGTTTTTTTCAAACACGAAATGCCCTACCCATGCAAAACCATAGCCGCATAATAGTGCTGTTGGAAGCCAGAACCACTGCCCTGTTAGCACTAAAGCCGATATACAACCTAGTACCAACGAACTGCCCACGAAATGCAAGCGGCGACAGGTTAGGTTTTGATGCTCACTCAGATAAAACGGATAAAACTCGGATAAGCTTTTAAATTGCGTCATTGCCAACTCCTTGGGTTTTTACCTGTTGCCATAAATCTTCTTGTTGAACCAGCGATAGTTGTTTTAAGGATGTATGTTGCATGCCAGCCAATTGCTCCATGGCACGAAAACGCGACTCAAATTTATGATTAGCTTGCCGCAATGAGGCACCAAAATCTACCTTGGCATGTCGCGCTAGATTGACGCAGACAAACAAAATATCACCAATTTCATCCTGAAGCGCCGTATGGCCCACACCATGTTCCAGCTCTTCGCGTACTTCCACGATTTCTTCTTGCAGTTTGTCGAAAACACATTCCACATCAGGCCAGTCGAAGCCAACCGAAGCGGCTCTTTTTTGAAGTTTGAGTGCGCGCATCCATTCAGGCATAGACCGGCTTATTCCAGCTAATGCGCTGGTATCTTTTGGATTATGCGCATCACGCTCCAGTTTTTTCATTGCCTCCCAGGCAAGCGTTTGCACATCAGCATCAGCAACGCTTAGTAATGTTCCATCAGCGGCTGGAAACACATGCGGATGACGGCGAGTCATTTTGTCATTGATAGCCGCAACCACATCATTGAAGTCGAACAAGCCCTGCTCTTTCGCCAACTGCGAATGAAAAACAACCTGTAGTAACAAATCACCGAGCTCGTCTTTGAGCTCATCAAACTGTTTACGTTCAATGGCATCGGCAACTTCGTACGCCTCTTCAATGGCATATGGCGCTAGCGAACTGAAATCTTGTGCGATATCCCAAGGGCAGCCAGTTTGTTTGTCCCGCAACGCCGACATGATATCAAGCAACTTTTGCATGGCATCACTCATAACCATTTCTGCCAAGGTATCCGCTGGTCGCCAACCGCCATGAAATACGGATTCAACAACGACTCTTTGT
>JAYTOD010000166.1:0-5986 GCA_043747995.1 Arenimonas sp. | reverse complement strand
TTACGCCGTCCTGCTACGGGTCGGTCTGAGCCGTCGAGCGCTAGCCCAGCAACCGCGTTGAATGATGTGGGAAATGGATCAAGTGGTCAAAGTTATTTGGATATTCCGTCGTTTTTACGCCGCCAAGCAGATTAACGGCTTGATGTAGGTTACAGCTCTTATTGTTGTCCTGCGATAGGGGTTATTTTGGCTCGTTGGCTTTCCAGCGAGCCACTTCTTTGCTCCAAATGCAATCTTGTTTTACAATGTCATTGCAACGAAGCCACTAATCCTTACAAAATCATTGCTTTGTTGATACTTCATACACATGCCGGGCCTCATAATTAACTACATGATTAAGCAACGCACCTTAAAAAATGTAATCCGCGCCACAGGCGTGGGTCTGCATAGTGGTGAAAAAGTATTCATGACGCTTCGCCCAGCAGCTATTAATACCGGTATCGTATTTCGCCGCATCGATTTGGCGCAACCCGTTGAAATAAAAGCGCAGGCGCAATTAGTTGGGCAAACTCAGCTGTGCACAGTGTTGGTGGATAAAAATGATGTAAAAATTAAAACTACCGAACATCTACTAGCAGCATTGGCCGGTTTAGGTGTTGATAATGCCTATATTGATCTGTCTTCCGAAGAAGTGCCAATTATGGATGGTTCGGCCGGTCCGTTTGTGTTCCTTATTCAATCGGCAGGCATTGAAGAACAAAATGCTGCCAAGCGCTTTATCCGCATTAAAAAAACCCTGCAAGTAACAGATGGTGATAAATGGGCGCGCTTTGAGCCGTATAACGGCTTTAAAATTGGTTTCACCATTGATTTCAAACACCCAGCCTTTAAAAAATCTACCGCGAATGCTGAAATTGACTTCTCTACTACCTCATTCGTTAAAGAAGTCAGCCGTGCTCGCACGTTCGGCTTTATGAAAGACATCGAGTACATGCGTGATCGCAACTTAGCCTTGGGTGGCAGCTTGGACAATGCCATTGTTTTGGATGATTACCGCGTAGTTAATGAAGACGGTTTACGCTACGAAGACGAATTCGTTAAACACAAAATCCTCGATGCCATTGGCGATCTGTATTTAATGGGCCATAGCATTATTGGCGCGTATTTTGCCTACAAGTCAGGCCATGGCTTGAATAATCAGCTTTTGCTAGCATTAATTGCCGACCCTAGTGCATGGGAAGAAATTAGTTTCGAGGACGAAGGCGTGGACGCACCTATTTCTTTCGGAAGCCCGCTGCTGGCAAACTGAGCTAAAACTGAAGAAAAATTAAGTAGTTAACTTAATTTTAACCTTCCATTAACAGTTTCTTATCCGTTTTAGCGGACAATGAGTCCATCATTTAGTCTTCAGCAGGTTTAAACGCTGGATCGACTTTGATTCTAATTTCTCGGGCATGGAGCCCTAATGCGCTAGTTGCAGCCAGTATTTCTTGACTGTGCAAGCGCAATTTGTTTTTCCAAACTGAATTGGATACATGAAAAACCAGTTTGTCAGGCTCCAATACCACTAAGCGACACTGCTTAGCTAAGGCGTCCGGCAAATTCCTACGCAGACTCTGATCTATCGCATCCATTGAATGGGCGCGTTGAATCAGCGTCGATAAGCCTGAGCTTTGCAAAGCGCTAAGCGCTGTTTGTTCAGGATTTGGGGTTTTTTCTGTTGCCATGACCCTACGAGATTTGCTGAATGTTCAATATCATTTTAGTTTCAAAACACCTTCGCGCACCAAAAAAATTCAATTTAAGTGAAAAGCGTACCGCGAGCACTTTTATAGCGTCTGTGCTATTGGCCACATTGCTTATTTTTGGCCTTGGTTTTGCCGCCAACAGCGTGGTGGGTAATGTGCAACTTTCACAACTTAATAGCCGTGTGCAACAACAAGACAAGCTAATTGCCGATTTAAAAGCCGATAACCAGCGCGATATGAATGCCATGGCATTGCGCTTAGCTGAACTTCAGGCGCAGGCTAATCGATTGAATGCATTAGGTATTCGTTTAACGCGTGATAGTAAATTAAATGGTGGTGAATTTAATTTTGATCGCACCCCAGGCGCTGGTGGTGATGAGCAAGCAGAAGATATATCAAAGCCCGAGCTTGAGCAAAACTTGAAGCAGATTCAAGCGCAGTTCGAAAGCTCCTCACAACAGCTTTCGGTGTTGGAATCTATGTTGTTTGAACAAGAACTCGAATTGAAGTCGCAGCCCACTACACGCCCAACCGATAGCTATGTCAC
The DNA here is from genome assembly GCA_043747995.1 of Arenimonas sp. Taxonomy (GTDB): domain Bacteria; phylum Pseudomonadota; class Gammaproteobacteria; order Xanthomonadales; family Xanthomonadaceae; genus Arenimonas. The sequence goes on along the minus strand of JAYTOD010000166.1, from coordinate 3,751 downwards.
CTCTGATTTCGGCTATCGCATGCACCCGGTATTGGGTGGTCGCGCACATCATAATGGCATCGATTTTGAAGCCAATATTGGTGATCCAGTCCGTTCTGCGGGCAATGGCTTGGTGGTTTTTGCCGGCTGGAAAACCGGTTTTGGCAATGTTGTTGAAATTGACCATCAAAATGGCTACCTAACTATTTATGCGCATAACTCTGCTTTTGTGGTCAAAGAAGGCGATGTGGTACGTGCCGGTCAAATGGTTGCAAAAGCAGGTTCTACAGGCCGCTCTACTGGGCCACACGTGCATTTTGAAGTGCATAAAGATGGCCAGCCTATCAATCCGCGGGCTTTTTTGGATAAATCCCGCAGTTAAGACTTGATTGTTCAAAATCCGCCCACAGGTTAAAATAGTCGGCTATCTCCCGGATGGCCGTTTTTTTAGGCGTTTTTCGGGTTAAATCCTGTGTAAACAGGAATCACAACTATTCGGTTCAACCATGTTCAATCAATTGCTTACCAAATTGTTCGGCAGTCGCAACGAGCGTTTATTGCGACAGTATGAAAAAGACGTCAATCGTATCAATCAATTCGAGGATGGCTTGAAGTCGCTCAGCGATGAAGATCTTAAAGCCAAAACGGCCGCCTTCAAACTACGAATTGAGCAAGGCGATAGCCTTGATAAAATTCTGCCAGAAGCTTTTGCTGTGTGCCGCGAAGCCTCGGTGCGAACACTTGGTTTGCGACATTACGATGTTCAAATGATTGGTGGTATAGTTTTGCATACTGGCCGCATTGCAGAAATGCGTACGGGTGAAGGTAAAACGTTAGTGGCAACTTTGCCGGTGTATTTAAATGCATTGTCCGGTAAGGGCGTGCATGTGGTAACGGTCAATGATTACTTGGCGCGCCGCGATGCCGCTACACTTGGCAAGCTGTATAATTTCTTAGGCCTAAGTGTGGGCGTGGTAGTGCCTGGCATGCCGCAGCATGAAAAGAAAGAAGCCTATGCCGCCGACATCACCTACGGCACCAACAACGAATACGGCTTTGATTATTTGCGCGATAACATGGCCAATAACAAAGACGAGCGCTTCCAGCGTGGCTTGAACTTTGCCATTGTCGATGAAGTGGATTCCATTTTAATTGACGAAGCGCGCACACCCTTGATTATTTCAGGCCCGGCCGATGAATCGCCAGATTTGTATGTCAAGGTCAATCGCATTGTGCCGAAATTCATCAAGCAAGAAAAAGAAGATGGCGAAGGCGATTTCTGGATTGATGAAAAATCTAAGCAAGTGCATTTGTCTGAAGCCGGCATGGAAAAAGCCGAATTGATTCTGCGCGAAGCCGGTATTATTAGTGAAGATGATGGTCTGTATTCGGGTAATAATTTGTCAGTTGTGCATCATCTGAATGCAGCATTACGCGCAAATGCCTTATATCAGCGCGATGTAGATTATATTGTGCGCGATGGCGAAGTGATTATCGTCGATGAATTCACGGGCCGTACACTGCAAGGACGGCGTTGGTCGGATGGCTTGCATCAAGCCGTGGAAGCGAAAGAAAGTGTGCCCATTCAGCGCGAAAATCAAACACTGGCATCAATCACCTTCCAGAATTATTTCCGTATGTATGGCAAGCTGGCCGGCATGACTGGCACTGCTGATACAGAAGCTTACGAATTTCAGAACATCTATGGCTTAGAAGTTGTGGTTATTCCAACCCATCGCCCGATGGTTCGTAAAGATGATCCGGATTTAGTGTACTTAAGTCGCGATGCAAAATTTCAGGCAGTAGTGCAAGATATCAAACGCTGTTTCGAAACTGGCCAGCCGGTGTTGGTGGGCACAACCTCGATCGAAACGTCTGAGTTGCTTTCCGCTGAGTTAAGCAAAGTCAACATTTCCCATGAAGTATTGAATGCCAAACAACACGAACGCGAAGCACATATTGTGGCGCAAGCTGGCGCCGCTAATTCAGTAACTATTGCCACCAATATGGCCGGCCGTGGCACCGATATTGTACTCGGTGGCAATTTAGAGGCTGATCTGCATGCCTTGGGTGAAGACCCAGACGCTGAAACGCTGAGCCAAGCTAAAAGCGCCTGGCAGATTCGCCACGATAATGTTGTTGCGTTGGGTGGCTTGCATATCATTGGCACCGAGCGCCATGAATCGCGTCGTATTGATAATCAGCTGCGAGGCCGTTCTGGTCGCCAAGGCGATCCAGGTTCGTCGCGCTTTTATCTGTCATTAGAAGACAACTTAATGCGCATCTTTGCCGCCGATTGGGTGCAAACTGCGATGCGTCGCATGGGTATGAAAGAAGATGAAGTCATTGAATCAGCCTTGGTTTCGCGCCAAATTCAAAATGCCCAGCGAAAAGTTGAAGCACATAACTTCGACATGCGTAAAAACTTGTTGGAATACGATGATGTTGCCAACGATCAGCGCAAAGTGATTTATCAGCAGCGCAATGAGCTGCTAGAAGCCGAAGATGTGGCCGATACCATCCATGCAATTCGTGAAGATGTGGTGGATGAACAAGTACGTAAGTTCGTGCCAAACGATTCCATCGACGAGCAATGGGATTTGCAAGGCCTTGAACAAACCATGCAAGAACACTTTACAGTGCCTCTGGATTTGAAAGCCTTGCTGGCCAGCACCGATGAACTCGATGACAAAGGTATTGCGCGTGAAGTGCAAAAACAAGTAGCCGAACATTTCGCCCATAAAGAAGCGCAAATTGGCCCTGAGATGGCTCGCCAACTCGAAAAACACCTAATGCTGAATGTCTTGGATCAAACCTGGAAAGAGCATTTAGCTCGTATGGATTATTTGCGGCAAGGCATTCATTTGCGTGGCTATGCACAAAAACAACCGAAGCAAGAATACAAGCGCGAAAGCTTTGAGTTGTTCTCGGAGATGCTAGATAAAGTTAAATTTGAAGTGACCACCATGCTGGCGCGCGTGCGCATTCGCGATGAAGACGAAGTGTCGGCTATGGAAGAAGCGGATCGTGTTCGCCACGAGCAGCAAGCAAAACAAATGAACTTCCAACATCCAAGTGTGGGTTCAATCAGTGCCGATGACGAATTAGCTGAAATGGCGGTTATCAAAGCGCCGAGTGGACCGAAAGTAGGACGCAATGATCCTTGCCCGTGCGGAAGTGGAAAAAAATTCAAACAATGTCATGGGCTATTAAGTTAATGCGAAGAACATCCACTAACGCACCGCGAATGGTGCCAGTAGCTGCCGGTGTATTAACCGATGCTAGTGGTCGTGTTTTATTGGCGCGTCGAATTACCGGCCGTGATTTGGCCGGCGCATGGGAGTTTCCAGGCGGAAAAATCGAACGTAATGAAACGGCTGAAGAGGCATTAAAGCGCGAGCTGAAAGAAGAGCTCGGCATTGATGTGATTAGCACCGAGCCGTTGATGTCGGTGCCACAACATGCCGGCAATAAAAGCATTAAATTGGATGTATTTAAAGTCACCAAATATACGGGTCAGCCGCGCGGTATGGAAAACCAAGCGTTAGCATGGGTGCCGAACAGTAAACTGACTTCTTATCCGATGCCGCCAGCAGATTTACCGGTTGTGGCAGTACTACAAAAACCCGCGCATTACCTCATCACACCAGAGCCAACAACCGACACTACGCGTTTTTTGCGCGAATTAGATGCGGCTTTGGCGCAGGGCTATCGTTTGGTGCAATTACGCGCTAAAACCTGGCAGGAAAAACCCTTGAAAGCTTTATTAACA
>JAYTOD010000165.1:0-2823 GCA_043747995.1 Arenimonas sp. | reverse complement strand
TTTTATCATAGCCCTGCGATAAACAAGCACTAGAAAAAGCGCAAGTACTGCAAAAATGTAAAGCATCACCATCGTCTGCAGCAGCAGAATTGCGAATGGAATGGATACTCACACCAAACCATCCTCGGCCATATTTAAATGGTTTTCGAGAATTGCGTGACGTTGTCTGAGGCTATATAGCGATCGAAGCATGAAGCAATTATACGCAAAAGCAACCGGCCTCGTGCTGTGGCTTTAAGATGGCTGTCCGAAATAGTCACTAAGCCATCGGCGGCCAGTGCTTGTAGTCTGGCCAAATCTTTGCTGAAGTAGGATTGGAAGTAGATATTATGACGATCTTCAAAATTTATGATATCTATCTCGCCTTGGCACATCCAGCATTGAATTAAATCGGCGCGGATAACATCATCTTCGTTGAGTTGCATGCCTCTCCAGGTGGGCAAGTGGCCTGTATCAATTTTGGCTTCCCAGCTGATTAAATCTCGTGGGTTTTGGCTAAAACTTTCACCAATATGGCTAATGGAACTAACGCCTAAGCCAATCAAATCAGTTGCGGCATGGGTGGTGTAGCCCATGAAGTTTCGATGCAAATGACCCTGTTGCTGGGCAATGGCTAGCTCATCTTCTGGCAAGGCAAAATGATCCATACCAATATAACAATAGCCCGCATTCATTAGTTTTTCGATGGCTAATTGCAATAATGCTAGTTTAGTTTCCGCGCTTGGCAACAGGCTTTCATCCAATTGACGCTGCGGTTTAAACAGTTGTGGCATATGTGCGTAGCTATACACGGCAATACGATCTGGGCGTGCAGCAATCACCGTATCCAGCGTTTTATTAAAGCCTTCGAGTGTTTGTTTCGGCAAGCCATAGATTAAATCCACATTCACCGATTGAAAGCCGTGCTCGCGGCAGGCTTGAATGACGGCAAGGGTTTCTTCCACCGATTGAATCCGATTGACTGCTTTTTGCACCTCTGGGTCGAAATCTTGTACGCCCAAACTGGCGCGGTTAAAACCTATTGCAGCGAGTGCCGCTATATCATCGGGTTTAACGCAACGTGGGTCGATTTCGATTGAAATATCACGATTGGCTGCTGTACTAAAATGAAAATGCTGGCGCAGAAATTCTAAATAATTTCCAATTTGCACAGGGCTCAGAAAATTGGGTGTGCCGCCGCCAAAATGCAATTGAATAACTTCGCGATCATCGTCAAATAGTGGCGCGAGCATGGCGGTTTCTTTCATTAAATCAATTAAATATTTCTCACCACGCTTTTCATCGCGGGTAATAATTCGATTGCAACCACAATAAAAACAGGGGCTTGCACAGAATGGCACATGCACATACAACGATAAGGCTCTTGGGATGGGGTCTTCGTTGCTGTTTCGAATAACTTCCAATAAATCTTGACTACTAAAAGTATCTGAAAACTGCGGCGCGGTAGGGTATGAGGTATAGCGTGGCCCGGGGCGATCGTAGCGCCGAAGCAGGTCAGTATCAATGGGCAAGCTATTGTTCATAGCTGAATCATAGAGTTCGTAATGCTCCGGTGCTTTGACTTGGGTCAAACAAGGCGCAATGCGCCACCAAAAAAAAGCCACGATAAACGTGGCTTAAAAATGCAACAAATGTTGTCTATCAGGAGTTAGAGCATGCCTAGGATTATCTGAGCTTAGAGAGAAAGCTTGGAGTCATTAGACTATTTAATAATAAACTTAATAATAGAATGTTTGTTATTAAAGATTTTTATAATGGCTATGCGTATTTTTAATTTCATATCTCAGCCAAATTCATGGACAGTAGAACTAACCCCAACACCTTTCGGTGGCGTGGCGGTGCATTGTGCCCGTTGCATAAAGGAGGAGTCCGCCAGTGAATTTCGAACATGAACTCGCATTTAAAGCCCAAGGCTTACCGCCCGCGCAAGGCTTGTATCATCCTGAGCATGAAAAAGATGCCTGTGGTGTAGGCTTTATCTGCAATATGAATGGCGAAAAATCGCACGCGATTATTTTTGATGCCATTGAAATATTAATCCGCTTAACCCATCGCGGCGCCAGCTCCAGCGACAATCGCACCGGCGATGGTGCCGGTTTATGCATCCAAGTGCCCGATGAATTCTGCCAAGCGGTGGCAAAGCAGGCCGACATTGAATTACCCGAGGCCGGCGATTATGCCACTGGCTTGTTTTTTCTGCCCATCAATCCCGAAGAGCGCGCATGGTGCCAGCAACAGTTAGAGCGTCTTTGTGCAGAGCAAGGCCAAGCTTTTTTAGGCTGGCGCGAATTGCCAGTGAATCGTGGCGCTTTGGGCGAAATTGCCGCGCGCAGCGAACCCAGCATCAGGCAACTATTTATTGCCCGCAATGCCGCAACCACAGCCGGCCGCGATTTTGAACGCGCCCTATTTCTAATCCGTAAGCGCGTCGAGAAAACCATACGCGATTCGGAATTGATTGAAAAAGCCACTTGCTATATTCCTTCATTATCATCACGCACGCTGATTTACAAAGGTCTGCTGCAACCACAAGATTTCACCGCCTACTTTCAAGACTTGCTCGATCCGCGCATGAAAACTTGCTTGGCCTTGGTGCATCAACGCTACAGCACCAACACCTTTCCAGCCTGGAAGCTGGCGCAGCCGTTTCGTATGGTTTGCCACAATGGTGAAATCAATACGCTGCGTGGCAATGTGAATTGGATGAATGCGCGTCAGGCTTTATTCAATCATCCCGACTTGAACCCGCATATGCAGGAGCTGTTTCCGGTGTGTGTGCCGGGCGGCTCGGACTCCGCGCAATTCGATAACTGCTTAGAATTG
>JAYTOD010000164.1:0-10901 GCA_043747995.1 Arenimonas sp. | reverse complement strand
TTTGTGCGTAAGCTTGAACTGGTTGGTGTGGGTTATCGCGCAGCCGTACAAGGTAGCGAATTGAACTTGAGTTTGGGTTATTCGCATCCTGTTGTGTTTACTGCGCCAGAAGGCGTTACCATCACCACGCCAACGCAAACCGAAATCTTGATTTCGGGCGCTGATAAGCAGTTGATTGGTGAAGTAGCTGCAAAGATCCGTGCATACCGTAAGCCTGAGCCGTATAAAGGTAAAGGTATTCGTTATGCCGGCGAGAAAATCATTATGAAGGAAGCTAAGAAAGCCTAATTAAGGTTTTCGGCATCCTCGAGGTTATATTTATTATGAAAAAGAACATTGCTCGTTTGCGTCGCGCCAAAACAACCCGTTGCCACATCCGTGATTTGGGTGTTAATCGTTTGTCAGTGCTTCGTTCAGGCCAACACATTTATGCGCAAGTATTCACAGCGGATGGCTCGAAAGTGCTCGCTTCTGCGTCTACTTTACAGGCCGACGTAAAAGAAGGTTTGAAATACTGCAAGAATATTGATGCTGCAGCCAAAGTGGGCGCTGCGATTGCTGAAAAAGCACGCGCCGCCGGTGTTGAGCGTGTAGCATTCGATCGTTCTGGCTATCGTTATCACGGTCGCATCAAAGCATTGGCTGAAGCTGCTCGTGCTGGTGGCTTGCAATTCTAAGTTTTACCCCGGCGGGGCTCAGGCTCTTGCCCAGTTTCATACAACCATAAGCGGCTAAGCCGTACAATTTTTACTAAATTTAGGAGCTCCTATGAGCAGCAACGAACGCGATCGTAATCGCAACGCGGAAAGCGAAGACGGCTTCATTGAGAAGTTGGTCGCCGTTAATCGAGTCTCGAAAACCGTCAAAGGTGGCCGTCAATTCACCTTCACTGCATTAACTGTTGTTGGAGATGGCGCGGGTAAAATTGGTTTCGGTTATGGCAAAGCACGAGAAGTGCCAGTCGCCATCCAAAAATCAATGGACCAAGCGCGCAAGACCATGATCAGTGTTGATTTGAATGAAGGTACTTTGTGGCATCCCGTAAAATCCGGCCACGGTGCAGCGCGTGTCTATATGCAGCCTGCTTCTGAAGGTACCGGCGTTATTGCTGGCGGCGCAATGCGCGCTGTGTTTGAAGCTGTTGGCGTGAAGAACGTATTGGCAAAAGCTATTGGTTCACGAAACCCAATCAACTTAGTACGTGCAACAGTGCGCGGCTTGGTGGTTATGCAGTCACCTTCTCGTATTGCTGCCAAGCGTGGTAAAAAAGTTGAGGAGATCGCCTAATGTCTGAGAAAACTGTTAAAGTTCGCCTGGTTAAAGGTTTACGCGGTTGTCAACATCGCCACCGTTTATCTGTAAAAGCTTTGGGCTTGAACAAAATCAATGATGTCCGTGAATTGAAAGATTCCCCATCCGTTCGCGGCCTGATCAATCAGCTGCACTACCTCGTTCGCGTTGAATCGTAATCGGGCCTAGGAGAAATCGCATGCAATTAAATACATTATCACCAGCGCCAGGCGCACGCAAAGATCGCGTCCGTGTCGGTCGCGGTATCGGTTCCGGTAAAGGTAAAACAGCGGGGCGCGGTCATAAAGGCTCATTTGCGCGCTCGGGTAAAGGCAAAATTAAGCCTGGTTTCGAAGGCGGTCAAATGCCAATGAAAAAGCGTATGCCTAAAGTTGGTTTCCGTTCCAAGTTGAAAAATGACACAGCAGAAGTTATGTTGTATCAGTTAGAGAAATTAGATGTGGCTGAAATCGATTTTGCTGTTTTGCGTGCCAATAAATTGGTACCGGCAAAAGCCAAGCAAGCTAAAGTCGTGAAAAAAGGTGAAGTTAGCAAGAAATTAGTACTCAAAGGACTTTTGGTCACCGCAGGTGCCAAAGTTGCCATTGAGGCAGTCGGCGGTTCAGTAACGGAGTGATCTCTTGTCACAAGAAAGTTCTGCAGCATCTATTTTAGGCGGGCTCGGTAAATATACCGAGCTTCGTCAGCGTTTATGGTTCGTAGTATTGGCGTTGATTGTGTTTCGAATCGGCAGCTATATTCCTGTGCCAGGTGTAAACCCGGAAGCAATGCTTGCATTGATGGAAAGCCAGAAAGGCACCATAGTTGATATGTTCAATATGTTTTCAGGCGGCGCTCTGCATCGCTTTAGTTTATTGGCATTAAATGTTGTGCCATATATTTCCGCGTCCATTATTGTTCAGCTTGCCGGGCAGATTTATGCGCCGTGGATAGCTTTGAAAAAAGAAGGTGAGAGTGGTCGTAATGCACTCACTCAAAAAGCTCGTCGCTGGGCTATACCGTTAGCAATATTCCAATCTTTCGGTATTGTCAGTTGGTTGCAAGCGCAGCCTGGTGCAGTGTATATGCCTGGGTTAAGCTTCACTATAACAGCAGTTATTTCTCTTACTGCTGGGACTATGTTTCTGATGTGGCTGGGTGAGCAAATCACCGAGCGCGGCATTGGCAATGGGGTGTCATTAATCATTTTCGCGGGTATTGTTGCTGGTTTGCCGTCTGCCGTGATTAGTACTTTACAACAAGTTTCTAGCGGCGATATTAGTGTGTTCACAATATTCGTGATTATTGCATTAGTGCTAGGCGTAACATTCTTTGTGGTGTTTATGGAGCGCGGACAGCGTCGTATTACCGTGAATTACGCCCGTAAGCAAGGCGGTCGCCAAGCCTACATGAATCAAAGCTCGCATTTGCCATTGAAATTAAATATGTCGGGTGTAATTCCTGCCATTTTTGCATCGAGTTTAATTTTATTCCCAGCAACCATTTCAACTTGGATGAGCGCAGATTCCGCGCAAGCTGAAGGCTGGAGAGGTGTATTTTTCCGTGGATTACAAGGTGTTTCCCAAGCATTAGCTCCCAATGAACCTCTGCATATGTTACTATATGGCGCGTTGATTCTTGGTTTTGCTTTCTTCTACACCGCGCTTGTGTTCAATTCACAAGAAACGGCTGATAATTTGAAGAAATCCGGTGCCTTGATTCCAGGTATTCGTCCAGGTAAAGCTACCGCAGATTATATCGATGGCGTGCTGACCCGTTTAACCCTGATCGGTGGCCTGTATTTAGTGTTAGTTTGTTTGACCCCAGAGCTAATGCGCGCTGGGTTTAATGTACCGTTTGCTTTCGGTGGTACATCCCTTCTCATCGTAGTGGTTGTAGTGATGGATTTCACGGCGCAGATTCAAGCGCACTTGGTTTCCCATCAGTATGAAGGCTTGATGAAAAAGGCCAATCTGAAGAGCGGCTCGCGCGGCAGCTTCGCGCGCGGGTAAGTAGGTGTTGTACTGCGCTGGAGTAGCGCGGGGCGGTTGGTGAAAATCAACCGACACAAACTTGTCGCTGGAGCATAGGCACACTCCCTATGCCGAAGTTCAGGTGGTATTAACCATCGGGACTTTTATTTAACACGAAGTTTTGTTATAATTTTCGATTCCCCTCGCGGTGAATCTTTTACGGAGAACGCCAAATGGCGCGTATAGCTGGTGTTAATTTGCCTGCTCAGAAACATGTCTGGGTTGGGTTACAAAGCATTTATGGTATTGGTCGCACTCGGTCAAAATCGCTATGTGTTGATGCAGGCGTTAATCCTGCAACAAAAATACGCGATTTGTCAGAGCCAGAAGTTGAAAAACTACGTCTGGAAGTGGCTAAATTTACGGTAGAAGGCGATTTACGTCGCGAAGTCGGTATTTCTATCAAACGTCTGATGGACCTAGGCTGTTACCGTGGGTTGCGTCATCGTCGTGGCTTGCCACTGCGTGGCCAGCGCACGCGTACCAATGCTCGTACCCGTAAGGGTCCGCGTAAAGCCATTAAGAAGTAAGGAAGTAGTCCAATGAGTAAAGCTGCTACCGCAGGCAAGGCAAAAAAGAAAATTAAGCGCGTCGTCACCGACGGTGTTGCCCACGTTCATGCCTCGTTTAATAACACCATCATCACCATCACTGATCGTCAGGGCAATGCGTTGTCTTGGGCTACATCGGGTGGTGCGGGTTTCCGTGGGTCACGTAAATCAACTCCGTTCGCCGCTCAGGTCGCGTCGGAAAAAGCCGGTAAAGTGGCTTTGGATTATGGCGTGAAAACATTAGAAGTTCGTATCAAGGGCCCAGGCCCAGGTCGTGAATCCGCCGTCCGCGCATTGAATGCTTGCGGATACAAAATCATGAATATCATTGACGTAACCCCAATCCCGCACAACGGGTGTCGTCCGCCTAAAAAGCGTCGCGTCTAAGGGAAAGGAGAACATTAAGTCATGGCTCGTTATATAGGTCCAAAATGTAAACTCGCCCGTCGTGAAGGTGCAGACCTCAGTCTGAAAAGCCCTGCGCGTGCGTTAGATTCAAAGTGCAAACTCGAACAAAAACCTGGTCAACACGGTGCTGCAAAAAAAGGCAAGCTGTCTGACTACGCTACACAGCTGCGTGAAAAACAGAAAGTAAAACGTATCTACGGTTTGCTAGAACGTCAATTCCGTGGTTATTACGCTAAAGCCGCTCGCCGTAAAGGCAACACCGGTGAGATGTTGTTGCAAATCTTGGAAACCCGTTTAGACAACGTGGTGTACCGTATGGGTTTTGCAGTTACTCGCCCGGCTGCGCGTCAGTTGGTTTCGCACAAAGCTGTTCTGGTCAATGGTAAGAGCGTCAACCTTCCTTCTTACCAAGTAAAGGCTGGCGACAACATTGAGCTGACCGAAAAAGCCAAAAAACATTTGAATGTACAAGAAGCTTTAAATCTTGCTCAGCAAATGGATTTAGTGCCTAGCTGGTGTGAAGTTGATAACAGCAAATTTGCCGGTGTATTTAAAGCTATCCCGGATCGCGCTGATTTGCCTTCAGACATCAATGAAGCGCTAATCGTTGAATTGTACTCGAAGTAATTCTTCAGGAGTTTCATAGTCCATGACGGTAACTGCTCACCAAGTGCTGCGTCCACGCGGCCCTGTAATTGAACGTAGTAGTGCACATCGCGCGAAAGTTGTCATTGAACCCTTAGAGCGTGGCTACGGTCACACCTTAGGCAATGCATTGCGTCGCGTGTTGTTGTCTTCTATCCCTGGCTTTGCCATTACTGAAGTCGAAATAGATGGTGTTTTGCACGAATACACCACGCTAGAAGGACTTCAAGAAGATGTATTAGAAGTTTTGTTGAATCTGAAAGATGTCGCTTTGCGTTTGCATGGCGTTGACAGCACCACCTTAACCTTGACCAAAACCGGTCCTGGTGAAGTAACTGCTGCCGACATCAAGGCTGACCACACGGTGGAAATCTTAAATCCAGAGCACAGCATCTGCAGCTTAACCAAAGAAACTACCATCAACATGCGTTTAAAAGTTGAGCGTGGTTTCGGTTATCAGCCTGCTTCTGCGCGCCGTCGTCCCGATGATGAAACCCGAACCATTGGCCGTTTGGTCTTGGACGCTAGTTTCTCGCCAGTTCGCCGCGTTGCTTATGAAGTGGTTTCCGCTCGTGTTGAGCAACGTACCGACTTGGATAAATTGATTTTAGATATTGAAACCAATGGCACCATCGATGCGGAAGATGCAATTCGTACGGCAGCTGATATCTTGACTGATCAATTGTCGGTGTTTGGTGATTTCACCAAGCGTGCTGATCAAGATAAAAAGCCGCAAGGCCCAGGTGTTGATCCCGTCTTGTTGCGTCCAATCGATGATTTAGAATTGACTGTTCGTTCTGCAAATTGCTTGAAAGCCGAAAATATTTACTACATCGGTGATTTAGTGCAACGCACGGAAGTTGAGCTATTAAAGGCTCCTAATCTGGGTAAAAAATCTTTAACTGAAATCAAAGATGTGCTCGCTCAACGCGGATTCACTTTGGGTCAGAAGTTAGAGAACTGGCCGCCAGCCGGCCACCAGTTGGGAATGTTAGGTTAATAATTTTTAGCGTAGCCCACTCGCTGCGCGTTGATAGGAATCACGATCATGCGTCATAGAAAATCCGGCCGTAAATTCAGCCGCACCAGTGCTCACCGCGAAGCAATGTTCGTCAATATGGCGGCTTCTTTGTTCAAGCATGAATTGATCCGCACCACTTTGCCTAAAGCGAAAGAACTGCGCCGCGTAGCTGAGCCACTAATCACCATTGGCAAAATCGATGGCGTGGCTAACCGCCGTTTAGCTATGTCGCGCTTGCGGGATAAAGAAGCAGTGGGTAAGTTGTTTGTCGATCTTGGGCCTCGTTATAAAGAACGGCCAGGTGGATATTTGCGTATTATGAAATGCGGTTTTCGTCCTGGCGATAACGCACCCATGGCATACGTTGAATTAGTTGATCGCCCTGAGGCTACAACAGTTGCAACGGCTGATTAATTCAGTATTTGCCTGATAAAAACCTCGACTTGTTCGAGGTTTTTTTTTAAATTCTTTGCCAATTTTAACTAAACCGTGTAGTGTTAAATGTAAGCTATTTCTTTTCGCCATTATAGATATTCACAAAAATGAATCCGTTAAATTGGTCGTATCGCAGCATTAATTTTTTTGCTGCTGTTATTTGCTTCACAGCCATTGGTTACGCGCTGTATGTGCAATACCATATGTTGATGATGCCATGCCCACTTTGTATCTTTCAACGTGTAGCAATTGGGTGCGTTGGGGTATTTTGTCTCATTGCTGCGTTGCACAACACTAAATCCGGAAAAGCTATGTGGTGTTATGCTGTACTTTCAGCATTATCGGCTTTTATAGGCGCACTTATTGCTGGACGCCATGTCTTGATTCAGCTCATGCCAACTGATCAGGCCCCTGCATGCAATAGCTTGGGTTTGGACTATATGCTTGATATTATGCCGTTGACTGAAGTGCTTAAAACAGTGTTCATAGGCTCAGGTGAGTGCGCAAAGATAGATTGGTCCCTGCTCGGGCTATCTATGCCAATGTGGACATTCATTATGTTTATTTTCTTAATTGCCTCTGCAATATATCCCGTATTGAAATATAGTAAGAAGTCTTAATTTTATGAATCAAAATAATTTATGGCAACCAGCCACGTGGCGTGATTGCGCCGCCTTGCAACAACCAATATATCCTGATCAGCAAGAGCTAGAGACTGTTCAAGACGAATTATCACGCTTGCCACCAATTGTTACTTCGGCAGAAATTATTGCGCTAAAAAAGCAAATAGCACTTGCCCAGGAGGGCAAAAGCTTTCTGCTGCAAGGTGGCGACTGTGCCGAGAATTTTGATGACTGTGAGTCGGGCCTAATCTCAAATCGATTGAAAGTATTGCTGCAAATGAGTTTGGTTCTGGTGCATGGGTTGCGCATGCCGGTGGTGCGCGTTGGCCGTTTTGCTGGCCAATATGCCAAGCCACGTTCAACAGATATGGAAACCAAAGATGGTATTAGTTTGCCTAGCTATCGTGGCGATTTTATCAACGGACCTGAATTTACTGAACAAGCGCGCATTCCAAATCCACGCCGAATGATTAAAGGCCATGCGCGTTCCGCAATGACTATGAATTTTGTCAGGTCGCTTATTGATGGCGGGTTTGCGGATTTGCATCACCCGGAATACTGGGATCTTGGCTGGGTTTCGCAATCGCCGCAGTCTGAGCAATACCGAAAGCTTGTGCAATCGGTTGGTGATGCGATACGTTTCATGGAAACGATTTCTGGCGAGCAAGCACACAATGTCAATCGCACTAATTTCTATACCTCGCATGAAGCCTTACTTTTACCTTATGAGCAGGCTGTTACGCGGCAGGTGCCAAGGCAAAGTGGTTGGTTTAATCTTTCCACACATTACCCATGGATTGGTATGCGCACCGCACAGCTAGATGGCGCGCATGTCGAGTATTTTCGTGGTATTGCTAATCCTATTGGGGTGAAAATTTCCGCCAGTGTCACCGATGAGCAAATCAAGCAACTGTGTGAACGCTTGAACCCTGATAACGAACCGGGCCGCTTGACGTTGATTCATCGCTTAGGTGCAGCGCATGTTGAGAAGCAATTGCCGCGCTTGATTAGAGCTGTACAATCTGCAGGAGCGCGAGTGTTGTGGGTTTGCGATCCAATGCATGGTAATACCGAATCCACTTCCAATGGTTATAAAACCCGGAAATTCGATAACATCAAATCAGAGTTAGAGCAAAGCTTTGATGTGCATGCGGCAGAAGGCACATACCTTGGCGGTGCGCATTTGGAATTAACCGGCGAGAATGTTACCGAATGTATGGGTGGCGCACGCGATTTAAGTGAAACTGATTTAGAACGCGCCTACCTTTCCTCAGTTGATCCGCGCATGAATTATGAGCAGTCTATGGAAATTGCCATGTCGATTGTGCATAAGCATAATAGCTTGCGCTAATTCGGTACGTTAAATTTCAAAGGTGCCCAAACTGCCTGGCGCATATTGTTCGCGCCAATGTGGTGTGTTGAAAGGAATATTTATTTCCTGCAACATCAAGCGTTGCATGTCAGTGCTGTGTAAAGTCGGAATCAAGCGTTGAATCAGGCTTAGCGTGTAGTTGCGTAGCAACCTGTCCTTGCGTACTAATAACCATGTGGTGCATTGTGGAAGAAGCTTATCGGCATTAATTCGCACTAAATCACTTTCTTCTTTTACGTGCGCCATCTCGGCCAAAATACCCACACCAAAGCCAGCGCGCACATAGGTTTTGATTAAATCTGCATCGCGCGCGGTCATCGAAATATTAGCCGATAAATCCAATTGGCTAAATGCCTGCCGCAGTGACGATTCCGGCGATTTGCTGGACTCATAACTTACCAGTGGATACTGCGATAAGTCCTGCAAACTAATGTTACTTTGCAGCTTTACCAATGGATGAGTCTGATTGACTAAAATAATGCGATCCCAACGATACAGCGGCAAAGCAACATAGCCTTGTGGCGGGATTTGTCCAGCTGTTGATATGACTGCAATATCGGCTTCATCGCGATCGAGCTGATTAAGCGATTCGCTATCACTGCCCGGGCTTAAATGCACGGCGATGTTTGGGAATTGTTGATTGAAGGCCGTTAGCGCCATTGGCAAGGCATAACGCGCTTGTGTGTGCGTAGTGGCAATGCGCAATTCGCCGTCATGGTCTTTGCGAAGATTGGCCGCTAATGCTTTAATATTTTTAGCTTGCGCCAGAATAATTCGCGCGTGCACAATAACTTTTTCGCCAGCGGGCGTAATACTGTCTAAACTACGCGCGCTTCGGGTGAATAAAGAAAACCCCAGTTCATCCTCAAGCTGCTTGATTTGTTTAGATAAACCCGGCTGTGTACCGTTTACCCGCTCAGCCGCAAGGGTGATGCTTAGGTTTGAATCAACAATAGCAAGGAGGTAGCGGAGTTGTGTAAGGGTCATAAATTCACAGTATCAAACTAACGGCAGTTTTCTATATAACGAATAGTTATATCAAATGCAGTGTATGTTATTTTACATTAGGCGTAAAGACGTCTAAATTAATAAAAATCCCTCCTTATTATTTCCGAGATTACGATGATTTATAACAGCATACTCGACACTATTGGTAAAACACCTATCGTAAAACTGCATCGTATCGCACCCAAAAATGTCAGTCTATTTGTAAAAGTAGAATTTTTTAATCCAGGCGGTTCGGTTAAAGATCGTTTAGCCATCGCTATTATTCTTGATGCTGAAAAAACCGGGGCATTGCAACCGGGGCAAACTGTTGTGGAAGCAACTTCCGGCAATACCGGTGTGGCATTAGCTATGGTATGTGCCGCTCGTGGCTACCCGTTTGTGGCGGTAATGGCAGAAACATTTTCCATTGAGCGCCGCAAATTAATGCGCGCCTATGGCGCCAAAGTGATACTAACACCCGCTGCTGAGCGCGGCAGCGGTATGGTGCGCAAAGCCAAAGAATTGTCTGAGAAACATGGCTGGTTTTTAGCGCGGCAGTTCGAAAACCCTGCTAATCCGGCTTATCACCGTAGCACCACAGCTGCCGAAATTTTGCAGGATTTTGCAGGCCAGCAGCTCGATTATTTTGTCAGTGGCTGGGGCACCGGCGGCACATTAACTGGCGTTGGTGAAGTATTGAAAGTTGCGCGCCCGAATGTTCGCATTGTAACTACCGAACCAGAAGGTGCTGCACTACTAGCAGGAAAGGAATGGCAGCCACATAAAATTCAGGGCTGGACACCCGATTTCATTCCGGCCGTTTTGAATCGCAGCATTGCTGATCAAAATATTGCGATTGATGATGTGACAGCGCGAGATACCGCGCGCCGGCTGGCCTCTGAAGAAGGATTGTTTGTTGGCATCTCTGCAGGAGCAACAGTTGCGGCGGCATTGAAGTTGGCAGAAAGTGCGCCTGATGGATCGGTTATTTTAGCCATGTTGCCAGATACCGGCGAACGCTATTTGAGCACATTCCTATTTGAAGGTGTAAACGAAGGCTCGGATGATGAGTGGCTGGCGGCTCAATAATCTTTTATGTTGTTTTCAATGGTTTTGATAATGTCTCAGGATTGTATTTACGTAAAGTTTCGATAATTTCATTGGCAATTTCCTTCAATGAGTCTTCACCGTAGCCAACTTTATGCACATCAATATTGAATAACCTTATATAAAATAGTCTGCATAAGTAGTTATGAGCCAATAATTGCAGGTCATTCACCTTGGGCTTGCGAATACCCACGAACTCCATCGAACTCATACAGATTCTCGGTTTTCACGGCATCCAAGCCCGCTTCTGCTAAGCGCATCAGCAACATGGAAATGGCGCGGGTGCCTAGGCGGTTATCATCCATCGGAAAGCGGCAGCGCCAATGATCGGTACGTAGGGTCTGCGGATTGCCATTCGGCCAGACTTTCACGCCGCGGTTGGTGATTAATGACAAACGAAATTCAGGCCCTGCAAGCGGAGCCAAGACT
>JAYTOD010000163.1:0-3796 GCA_043747995.1 Arenimonas sp. | reverse complement strand
ATTTGAATATGCGGCAGCCTTAGATAAATGCCAGCAAGCCGATGCAGTGATGGCCGTTATGCAAAACGCCCACACAAAACGCCGCATGCTCATTAGCGGCAATCACCCAGCCTTGCAAGACAGCACAGAAGCGTTTGCGATTTTAGATCAGCCGGTGCCGCCGTGGAATGTGGCTAGCCAAGGCCATGTTGCACACACTGACCCCGTGTTTGTGGTGGGCTTTCCGCGCTCAGGCACCACCTTGCTTGAGCAATTATTGGATGCCCATCCAGGTTTGGTATCGTTTGACGAGCAGCCCTTTCTGCAGAATATCTTGCGCCGATTGTCAGCGGGTGGCGAGGATATTTTTCAGCGCTTGCAAACACTCACACCAGAGCAATGGCAGCAACAACGCGCGGCGTATTTTGCCGAAGTTGCGCAAGTGGCGCCAAGTAGCATCAGCAAACGGCCTGTTGATAAAAACCCGCTGAATATGGTGCGCCTGCCTTTGTTGCAAAATCTGTTTCCGCGCGCACAAGTTATTCTGGCCATTCGCCACCCGTGCGATGTGGTGCTTAGTTGCTATATGCAGCATTTTCGTGCGCCTGCGTTTGCAATCACATTCGAAACACTGGAAAGCACCGCGCAAATGTACGATAAAGTATTTAGCCACTGGATGCGCAATGCTGAACATATGCAGTTGCCGGTTTTAGCCTGGAAGTATGAAGATTTAGTGGCCGACACCGAAGGCCGCGCACGCGCCTTGTTCAATTTTCTACAAATGCCTTGGCAAGATGATTTACTAGCCTTCACCGAACGCGCTAAACACAAAGGCGCCATCAAAACGCCTTCCTATACGCAAGTGATTGAGCAAGTTAATGCCCGCTCGGTTGGCCGCTGGCAGGCGTATCAAGCGTATTTCACACCGGCCGTGATGCAACACTTAAATCCTTGGTTGGAGCGCTTCGGTTATTTAGCCTGATCCTGCTCTGCAATCCATTGGTTCATATGTTTTTCTAGGGCATCTAGCGGAATCGAACCAGTGCCTACTACTTCATCATGGAAAGCGCGCAGGTCAAAACGTCCACCGAGTTTGCTTTGCGCGCGTGCGCGTAGTTCGGAAATTTTTAGCTGGCCAATTTTATAGGCTAAAGCTTGGCCAGGTGTGCCTATGTAGCGATCAATTTCATTGACAATATCTTGTTCGGTTTTCGGGGCGTTGGCTTTGAAATAGTCAATCGCCTGCTGGCGGCTCCAGCCTCTGGCGTGCATGCCGGTATCCACCACCAAGCGCACCGCGCGCCACATTTCATAAGTTAGCTGGCCAAATTTGTCGTATGGATTAGTGTATAAGCCCATGTCGTAGCCCAGCTGTTCAGCATACAGGCCCCAGCCTTCACCATATGCCACAAAATAGGCAGTGCGGCGGAACATCGGCATTTCTGGCAGCTCCATGCCGCGCGCAAATTGAAAATGGTGGCCTGGCACCGCTTCATGCAAGGAAAGCGGCAGCATTTCCCAGTTTGGGCGCACTTCTGGTTTGTATAAATTCACATAATAAAATCCAGCGCGCGAACCATCGGGTGCGCCGGGTTGGTAATAGGCGGTGGTGGTATCGGGCGCTATGTTGTCCGGGATTTGCCGCACGCCATAGGTTAAACGCGGCAAGATGTGAAACACTTTCACCAATTCCGGGTCAATACGCTTAGACAGTGCTTGATAGTTTTGCAGTAATTCCGCCGGTGTTTTGTAAAAGAATTGCGGGTCAGTGCGAAGAAACGTGAAGAATTCAGGGAGTGCGCCTTTGAAGCCTGCTTCATTTTTTACCGTTTCCATTTTCGCCCGAATACGTGCCACTTCCTTCAAGCCAATGGCATGAATTTCATCGGCGCTTAATGACGTGGTGGTATAAAACTGGGCTAGAAAATCGTAATAGTTTTTGCCATTGGGAAGCTTGGAAGCGGCAATACTGTTACGGCTTTTGGGTAGATAATCATTATTGAAAAAAGCGTTCAGTTTGGCGTAAGCCGGCATCACGTTAAGGCTAATTGCCTGCTTGGCCTGTTGTTGCAAATCGGCTTTCTGGGCGCTTGTAAAGCTTTCTGGAAATTGTTTGAAAGGCTTATAAAAGGCGCTATCTTCAGGGTTTTTCACCAGCTGCAAGTGGATTTGCTTGGGCACCCGCTGCATCAATATTTTTGGCGGAAGCATGCCAACACGCAGACCTTCCTGCATCAAGGCCATGTTTTGCTCAATTAAAACCGGCAGCGCGTTTAAGCGGCTTAGCCAATCCTGATAATCCTTAAGCGTGTTAAATGCTAGAAGCTCAGTGATGCCGTCAGCGGTTTGCACGCCGCCTTGATGGGTTAATGGAATGAGGTATTCGCGAAATGCTTGGCGCGCGATATTTTGTTTGAGTAGCCACTCGAAAGTATCGTAGTTGAGCTGATCTTGCTCTGATAATTCAGCACGTTTGAAGCCATGCAGTTTATCCATTGCGGCCTTATCGGCGGCTTCGCGGGCAGCAATGGCGGCAAGGCTCATGTCGGTCCAGCGATTGTTGAAGCGGGCATCGCCATTGTAACTGGCATTTTCTGGCGAGTCGCTTAGGCCGCGTTGCCATTCCTGCTCAAAGAAGGCATGCAGAGCAGTATTTTTCTCTTGAGAAAGACACAGCGGGCTAATGATAATAAGGGCAAGTGCAAAAATAACAGATCGCATGTCAAACTCCTCAAGCATTTTTTTAAAGTGTATCAGCATCGGGCAAAAAAAAACCGCAACCCGAAGGCTGCGGCTTTAAGTAGAAACGGCTTGCTTAGAAATTAACCGTTAAGCTGGTCCAATACGCACGACCGACCGTATCAAAAGTACGCTCATCGGTATTGCCGTTCAAGGAGTTATTTTGGTAAATCAGTGGTGGTTGTTTATCAAACACATTATCAATGCCTAAACGCAGTTTGAATTTTTCAAAGGTAATGCCGGCTTGCATATTGTGATAGGTGTATGCACCAATACTTAACTGGCATGACCAATCTTGAACGATGGTTGAGCCATCACCATAAACATCGATGAAACGGTCCCCTGGATTTGATGTGCCATCAAAGCCCAGCGTGTTCGCGCAAACTCCACCGGATAGATGATCTTCAGTACCAACAGTAAAGCCATCAACAAAGCGCATATTCCAAGACACATCAAACATGCCTTTGGTCCAGCTAACATTGCCTAACGCACGGATTTTGCTGTAGTTACCGTTGCCGCCATTGGCCGATGATAAGAAAGTGCCGGCATTTTGTTGGCTTTGTAATACCTCGCCATTAAAGATTACATCCACATCGTATTTATCGGTGTAGGTGGCATCAATATTAAAGCGGAACTGTCCGTAGTCAGTATCCATTTTGTAACGCAGGCCAAGATCGATACCGGCAGTTTCAACGGTACCCACGTTTGCACGCTTGTCGAACAAGATATCAATTTCACCATTTGCACGACGGGTAAACAAGGCACACAACGGCGAAGGATTTGCTTGGGTGCTAGCAAAGCAGGTATTTAGAATATTCTGCGTGCCGATGGTTCCAATGGCGTTATCGAGATTGACTTGCCAGAAATCGACCGTAGTTGAGAAACCATTCAGCCAAGAAGGTTCATACACAAAGCCAAAAGTAATCGCTTCGCCTTCTTCCGCTACTAAGGTGTCGGTGCCGCCTTTAATGGCATTTAACTGCGTATCGGTTTGCCTAAAGCCGCCACTGGTTGAAACATTTACACAGGCAGGATTATTAGCAACGGTAATGCCGTTACATGGGTCAGTAAAACCGTC
>JAYTOD010000162.1:0-4127 GCA_043747995.1 Arenimonas sp. | reverse complement strand
CGGCGTGGTTGATTGTACGATTTCACGCTGAATGCACCGACTGCTTTCATGCGGGCAATGGTGTTGCGGGCATCCTCAAGCGAGTTGATAACCGCTTTAAAATCGCCATCGGCGCCATACAAAATAGTGCCCGTTGACATCACCCGGGGCCCAACCAGTTCACCGGCTTTTTGCAATTCGGACTGCGAAAAAACGGTTTCAGTAGTGGCCGATGGATCATGCATCGTAGTAATACCGAATGCCAGATTGGCGTAATATGCCCAGTTCTGCTGAGGTACAACACCGTTATTAAAATGCGCCGCATGCGCATGCACATCAACAATACCTGGGAATAGGGTTTTGCCCTTGGCATCGATGACTCGTGCATTAGCTGGCACTATCACGCTGCTGCCAACTGCCACAATTTTATTGCCTTGTACCAACACCGTACCATTTTCTATCACTTCCTGTGCACTTTCAGCATTTTTCATGCTAATAATGCGCGCGCCAACAAAGGCAACTGTATCGTTGGGTTTGTCGCTTGGCACATTCACACTAAAGCTTATTGGTGCAGAATTTTGAGACTGATTGATATTGCGTGAATAGTATTGATTACCCAGCATCCAATGCAATGTGTTGGCATCTGACCAATGCAAATATGGGCCCGCCGAACTGGTTAGCTTGGTAACTGGAATAGCCGTGGTGTCTTTGCTGAGTTCAATACTGCCGCCATAAGCTGGCAGTGGCGCCACATAGGCGTTATAAAGCTCAGTAAACGAAATATGTTTGCCATCTGGGCTAAGCTGCACAGCATCCACATATTTCAGGTTGAATACTTCACGCGGCTTATCGCCGTTAATGCCAATGCGCATCACTTTCTTCGACAAATCACCGCCGGTCATGTACAGCACATTTTTACTATCAGGCATAAATTGTGGATCGCCGCCGTCGGCAATTTTTGTTGGCGCCCATGAAGTGCTTGGACTAACGTATATGCCGCGCTCATTGCTATTCAAACTGCCGGTGAGTGCGCTGCCGCCCGATTTAACAAAAACGATGTGCTGGCCATTCGGCGAAAAACGCGGTTGATAATAAAAGCCCGCTTCAGACGTTAAAATGCGTTGCGAGCCTGAGGCTAAATCGAGCTCGCGAACACTGCTTTGCGCTGTATCCGACCAAGTAGTGAACAACAGTTTTTTACCGTCGGCGCTAAAACTGGGTTGGTATTCAAACACACCATTATCTTGGCTGAGCCGAGTGATTGCACCATCAGCTACTTTTTTCCAAAGATGGCCCACGGCATGAAAAACCACTGTTCGTCCGTCTGGCGAGGTAGCTACATCACGCAGCATTTTGGCATTGAATGCATCGCCTTCAAGTTTATTTTGTATGCGAATCGGTGCAGTTAATTTTTGTTGTACTTCGGCATTAAAGGCAATATTTTGCGGCGCGCCAGTTTGCATATTCACACGCCAGAGCTTGCCCTGCGCCCAAATCACTACCGACTGCGAATCCGGTGTCCAATTGAAATTAGCATATGGTCCAAAGATTGCCCACACTTCCTGCATATCATGCGATAAGCCATCCCATACCGGTGTAACTTTTCCTGTCGTTAAATCCAATACATGCAACACGGTTTTATCGCGTACGCGCTTCACAAATGCCAAGCGCTTGCCATCTGGCGAAGGTTGCGGACGAATTGCGCCACCGGGCGTATTAACTAAAGTGCGTGTTTCGCCGGTTTCGCGATTTAAGCGCTTAATCGCGTAAATCACGCCATATACATTTTTGTTGTACGCGAAGCTATCGCCATCACTAACATCTTCGGAATAATACACATAACGGCCATCGGGGCTAATGGCGGGTTCGCCAAGATCCATTTGGTCGTTCTTGCGTTTAGTTAATTGCAAACCATCACCGCCATTGCGGTGCGTCATCCATAATTCACCCGCACCCAGCGATCGTTCCGAGGTGAAATGCTTGCGGCCAATAATATACTGCCCATCGGGTGTCCAGATGGGGTTGTTGAATAAACGAAAACTTTCTTTGGTAATCTGCACCGCATTGCTACCATCGGCACCCATTCGCCATAAATTATTGCCGCCAGCACGATCAGAGGTGAACGCGATTTCTTTGCCGTTTGGTGAAAAGCGTGGCTGCACTTCCCATGCTGGGCCAGAGGCAATACGCTGCGCATTGCCCCCTGCAATTGGCAATAGATAAATATCGCCCATCATTGAAAATACGATGGTTTTTCCATCCGGGCTAACATCCAGATCTAGCCACGTACCTTCGTTGGTGTTGAAGCGCACGGTTTTAGTTTTGCCATGTTCAGCTGAAACATTCCACGGCGTTTTCGCATCCGCCGCTTGCAAGCCTTGGCTAAGCAATAAGGCGCTACAAAAAAACGCGAGTTTAATGAGTTGCATAATAATCCTTACGGTTGATACGCGCGTGGCAAATTAGAGCTAGGCGCTAAATAGCGATCACGCAGCAGGGTTTGCCTCGAAATCAAAGGCGTTGCTTTGCCAGCTAACCACATGGCTGTAGCGGTTGATGAAACATCCAATGGATCACCGGTCCACAGAACCAAATCGGCGCTCTTGCCAATTTCAATACTACCCACTAGCGCATCCACGCCTAAGGCTTTGGCTGGCGCTGAAGTAATACCTGCTAAGCCCGCCTCCCATGGCAAACCATTAGCCACAGCATTGCCAGCAATTTGCCGAATTTTGCGGGCATTGTGTGAAGCGTCGTTGCCGTTAATGAAACTCACCGACACTCCTGCACGTTGCAAACGGGTGGCATTTTCTACAGTTGAGCCAAGTTGCTCAAAGCTTGATGGCAAGGCTTCCATGGCATCAATAAACACAGGAATCTTGGCTGCCGCTAATTGATCGGCCACGCGCCATGCTTCGGATGCACCAACTAATGCCACACGGATGTTGTATTTCTGTGCGAACTTAATTACTTGCCGAATATCGGCTTCGCGATTCACTAAAACAAAAAAGCGCGAGGTCAGCATTTCGTTATTTAAAACACGTCGGCCTTGGCTAGTTAACAGACGTTCGTCGCCGGGTGTTGGCGCTTTCGCTTCATTGAATGCCTGCTCTAAAAGCATAAATTGCGCGGCTCGTGTTGAACCACTTTGCTCAAGTTTTCCAGAGCCTATGCTAATAAACGGAATGCGTTTACCGGCGATGGGCTCATAGCTACCATCAAGACGCATTACCGCACCTTGCCCGGAAAGCAACGCACCATTGGTGCCTAGAGCAGTGAAGCTTATACCACCCACGCGCGCAATGGCAAGTAATACCGAACGCGGGTTATAGGCACGACTGACATCAAATTCAGGGCGCATAATTTCGATTAAGCCTGACTCGCCAGATTTCAGTTCTAGGTTGGCATCAACGGTAGATTTTTCTTGGCTAATTTCTTCTAGGCCAATTTCTGTAATTCCAGCAAATAAGCCCGGGGTCAGCGGCTTTCCTTGTGCATCAATACTATGCAAATTGCCCGGGTTGGCTAAGTTTTTACCAATGGCGCGAATGATGCCGCCTTGCACCAAGACATCGGTATTAGTGAGTGTGCCTTGGCTTGCAGCGGTGTGCACAGTGGCATTTTTAATCAATACATTTTGCGCCTGTGTTGAACAGGCAAAGGCAATCAGTCCGAAAAAAATCAGTGAGCTTTTCATGGCTGAGCCTCTTGTCCGATTAAGAAATCTACTTTCGGCTGTAAGGCCTTATTGTTGCGGTCATACAATAGCGCGCCGTCAATGAATACTTGTTCGGCCTTGGCGTAGCTTGAAAAGGGTGTGCCATTCCAAATCACCACATCGGCCATTTTTCCTGCTTCTAAGCTGCCAGTTTGTTTATCAATATGTAGCGCTTTGGCGGCATTGCTGGTTAGCCATTTGATGGCGTGTTCTGGGGTAATGTTGATGTTGACGCGCGCCGAAGTAGCTATCACTTTCGCGGCTTCTTGATTCAAGCGTTGAATGCCTTCAGCCGAGTCGGAATGCACAATTGCGCAGCCGCCTTCGGGTTTGTCAACCAAGGCAATGTTTTCTTCAATGGCATCAAACGCTTCTAGTTTGAAGCCCCACCAATCGGCCCAAAGTGCGCCACAGATGTTTTCGTGTGCTA
>JAYTOD010000161.1:0-5333 GCA_043747995.1 Arenimonas sp. | reverse complement strand
GCAATCCGGCAAACTTTCTTGCTCAACCACCAAAGAATGATAACGCGTGGCTTCAAACGGCGATGGTAAGCCCTTGAAAGCACCAATGCCCTTATGGTGAATCATCGAGGTTTTGCCATGCATAATGGTCTTAGCGCGCACCACCTTGCCACCAAATGCCTGCCCAAGGCTTTGATGCCCTAAGCAAACACCAAAAATTGGCACTATGCCGGCCAATTGCTCAAGCACCGGCAAACAAATACCGGCTTCATTCGGTGTGCAGGGGCCCGGCGACAGCACAATGTAATCGGGCTTAAGCGCAGCCACCTCAGCAACCGTTAGCGTATCGTTGCGCACCACTTTCACCTCTTGTCCCAGCTCAGCGAAATAATGCACTAGGTTGTAAGTGAAGCTGTCGTAGTTGTCGATCATTAAAAGCATGGGGTATTTCAATTCAGTAAGAGTGATTTTCGTGTTTATTATCTCATTTAAAACACAGAATAATTCGATCAGATAGAATTGATTCAATTATTTCTACGACCTAGTCACAACCCCATCGCCGCCTGCGCAACGGCGCGGAACAAGGCGCGGCCTTTGTTCATGGTTTCTTTCCATTCCAACTCAGGCACGGAATCGGCGACCACGCCGCCGGCTGCTTGCACATGCAATTGCCCGTCTTGGATGACTGCCGTGCGAATGGCAATTGCTAAATCGGCTTGATCGTCCCAGCCCCAATAACCCACCGCGCCGCCATACACGCCGCGCTTCACCGGCTCAAATTCGGCAATCACTTGCATAGCGCGCACTTTCGGTGCGCCGGTTAATGTGCCGGCCGGAAAGGTAGCACGCAGCACATCCATAAACGTTAAGCCTTCACGAATTTTGCCGACCACTTCAGAGACAATATGCATCACATGCGAATAGCGTTCGATAATCATATGTTCAGTCATTTTTACAGTGCCCACTTCGGCAATGCGGCCCACATCGTTACGGCCCAAATCAATCAGCATTAAATGTTCAGCGCGCTCTTTTGGATCAGCCAACAGTTCAGCTTCCATCGCTAAATCATCGGCTTCGTCATGGCCACGGCGGCGGGTGCCGGCAATCGGCCGAACCACCACTTGGCCAGCTTGCACTCGCACTAAAATTTCGGGTGACGAGCCGACAATTTGCTCACGCCCTAAATCAAGGAAATACATATACGGCGATGGGTTCAACGAGCGCAGCGCGCGATACACATCGAGCGGACGCGCGTGATACGGCACCGATAAACGCTGGCTAATCTGCACTTGAAAGACATCGCCGGAATACACGTATTCTTTGCATTGCTCAACCGCTTGCAGGTATTTTTCTTTGGGGAAACTGGAAATAAAATGCGATTCGTCAATAGCCGTTGGGGCACTTAAACGCGGATAGGTGACTGCTGTTTCACGCAGCTGATGCACTAGCGCATCTAAGCGCTGAACAGCATTTTCATAAACATTTGCGTGCTCGGGGTTAGCATTCACAATTAAATATATTTTGCCTTTCAAATTATCAAACACTGCTAATTCTTCAGCCAGCATCAAGTAAATATCCGGCATGCTGAGTTGGTCGTGATTTTGTTTGGCTTGCAGTTTTGTTTCAATAAACTGCGCACATTCATAGCCAAAATAACCCACCCAGCCACCATGAAATTTAGGTAAGCCAGGTAAATGTGGAACACGAATGGCGTCTTTAATTTTTTCAATTTCGGCCAGTGGATCATCAACAATATCATCACGAACGATTACGCCATTTTCTTCTAGCACCAAGCGATAGCCATACACTTTCAACACCGTGCGTGCTGGCAAGCCAATGATTGAATACCGGCCCCAACGCGCACCACCTTCCACCGATTCAAATAAATAACTGCACGCGCCACTGGCTAATTTAAGATACGCAGACAGCGGTGTATCAAGATCTGAAAGCACTTCTTGCACAACAGGAATGCGCTTGAAGCCTTGCGCGGCAAAGGCATAGAATTGATCAGCAGAAATCATAGCGGCTTGGCTATCTCGGCGCGCATGTGTTGAATAACCTGCGCATAATCTTTGGCACCGAAAATAGCGGAACCGGCCACAAATGCATCAGCACCCGCTTGTGCAATAGACGCGATGTTTTCCACTTTCACGCCACCATCCACTTCTAAGCGAATTAATTTTCCGGATTCACGAATGCGTTCACGCACAAGGCGGATTTTATCCAGTGCATGTGGAATAAATGCTTGCCCGCCAAAGCCTGGGTTCACCGACATAATCAATACTAAATCGAGCTTATCCAAGACATGATCGAGCACACTCAACGGCGTGGCAGGGTTAAGCACCAAGCCAGCTTGGCAGCCGTGTTCTTTAATCAAGCCAATGGTGCGATCAACATGCTCAGAGGCTTCCGGATGAAAGCTGATTAGCGTTGCGCCGGCTTTGGCAAAATCAGGAATAATACGATCGACTGGCTTCACCATTAAATGCACATCAATCGGCGCTGAGATGCCATGCTTGCGCAATGCCTCGCACACCAAGGGGCCAATGGTCAGGTTCGGCACGTAATGGTTGTCCATCACATCGAAATGCACCCAATCGGCGCCAGCGGCGAGTACTGCATCAACTTCCTCGCCAAGCTTGGCAAAATTAGCAGATAAAATGGATGGTGCAATAATCGGTTTCATCATCAGTCCTTTGGCTTCTGGTGCAGTTTCTGCAATTCATCGTAGGCGGCATTGATTTCACGAGCGCGTAATTCTGCTAAGGCTTTTAGCTCCGGCGCAGCATTGGCGACTTTATCGGGATGGTAATCAGAGATTTTCTTGCGGTACGCCTGCTCAATATCATCCATGCTGGCGTTTTCAGCAACCCCTAATACCTCATACGCTTTCGCGTTTTGTGCATCCACTTTAGTTTGCTCATTAGTATTTGTTTTGTTACTGAAAAAACCGCTATCAAACAAATGTCCAATAACAACACCGATAATGATAAATGTTGGTTTTCTTAGCAAGAGGCCGATGAGACCACCAATAATTTTTCCTTTCCATTTCAGTAAATCGTTCATTTTTTGCATCCTGGTTGATTGGCATACCACGCGGCCAAGGCTTTGATGTCTTTCGGTTGTAGTGTATTTGCAATCGAATTCATGACGGGTTGTTTCCGCTTTCCACTTCGATAGTCGTTCAAGGCTGAAATAAGATAGGTTTCATGTTGGCAGCGCAGAATCGGGTTGCTGGCCAATTTGCTTTGCCCATCCACGCCATGGCAGGCCACGCACTGGCCGGATTTGGCCGGTGCTTTCAATGTTGCCTGAAGGATGGGGCTGAATGCGAGCATCAGCACGAAGAATAAGCGGTTCATGCAGATATTCTAGCAGTCAGCGCGTCCGCTTAGCGGTACAATACGCAAAGTCCGCGCATCTTTAAGGTTTTTTTGTGGCCACCACTCTACACACCTCCAATTTAGCCCTTCCGCTTTTGCACCGCGGCAAAGTCCGTGATGTCTATGAACTGCCAGCAAACCGTTTATTGATGGTTGCCAGTGATCGCCTTTCAGCATTTGATGTGGTGCTGCCCGACCCAATTCCCAGTAAGGGCGAGATGCTCTGCCAGATTTCCAATTTCTGGTTCGAAAAAACTGCGCATTTATGCCCGAATCATTTAACCGGCGACTCGGTGGCTTCGGCATTGCCTGATGGCGTTGAATTGGCTTTATACGCCAAGCGCTCAGTGCTTGCCAAAAAACTCAAGGCGCTGCCAGTGGAAGCCATTGCGCGTGGCTATATCATCGGTTCTGGCTGGAAAGACTACCAAACCAATGGCGCTATCTGCGGCATTAAACTACCCAATGGCTTGCGCCAAGCCGAACAACTGCCTGAACCTATTTTTACGCCATCGACTAAAGCCGCGGTGGGTGAGCACGATGAAAACGTTGGCTTCGATGTGATTGTGGATAAAATTGGTGCCGAGTTAGCCGAGCAAGTACGTGCGAAAACTTTGGAAATCTACGCTTTCGCATCGCGCTTCGCCGCCGAAAAAGGCATTATCATTGCCGATACCAAACTTGAGTTCGGACTTGATGAACACGGCGTTCTGCATGTGATGGATGAAATGCTGACTCCGGATTCCTCGCGGTTCTGGCCAGCGGATTCCTATCAAACTGGAATCAGTCCGCCAAGTTTTGATAAACAATTCGTCCGTGATTATTTAGAAACGCTGGACTGGAATAAAACCGCACCAGGCCCGCGTGTGCCAGCCGAGATTATTGAGGCGACACGCGCTAAATACGCCGAAGCTCTGTTACGCTTAGCCAATATCACCGTGGAGTAATGTCATGCGTCGCATCGAAGAACTGCTGGGCAATTATGCAAACGATCATCAAAATACTAGCAACCAAAGCATGCATTTAATCTGCGTGCCGCTCATTGTTTGGTCTGTGACTGCCGCTTTATGGTGTATTCCCGTACCGGCAAGCATTCTGAAGCCAGGCTTTTGGTTCGCCTTTGCAGTGTTCTTCACGTGGATGTATTACTGGAAGCTGTCTAAATCTTTAGCCATGGGTGCTTTGTTTGGATTTGTTACATTCGGATTCATCAATTACCTACTGGCAGCCAAATTCGGAATCGCTGGCTTATTAAAAATTGCCATTGCCGTATTCGTTGTGGCCTGGATTGGTCAATTCATTGGCCACAAATGGGAAGGCAAGCGACCAAGCTTCTTCACCGATATGGTGTATCTGATGATTGGGCCATTATGGACTTTGAACAAATTATACAAACGAGTCGGAATTGCCATCTAACTCCGGCCGTCTCAGCGGGCGCGAACTAGGTTTAGTTGCTTTAATCTGCCTAGCATGGGCCGGCAATTTCATTACCTCGAAACTGGCGCTTCAAGAAATTCCGCCATTTTTGTTCACTAGCTTACGCTTGTTATTGCTGTGCATTGTGCTTGGCGCATTCCTAAAAATTCCTGATCGCTCTGTCTGGAAACGACTTGGATTGGTCGCTTTTTTTAATGGTGTTTTGCATTTCGGCTTAAACTTCTGGTCCATCAAGCTCTCGCACAATATTGCTTCGCCGGCCATTGTGATGCAAAGCTATGTGCCGATGGTGGCGCTGTTGGCTTGGTGGCTACTCGGCGAAAAATTCCACTGGAGGACCGGCACTGCAATTGCGGTCAGTTTTTTCGGTGTGCTGGTGCTCGGCTTAGATCCAAGCATCATAAAAGATCCAGCGCCCGTTATCATCATGTTGGTCTCGGCATTGTGTATCGCTTTCGGCACTATTGCTATGCGCGGGCTGAATATGGATTTAATCCAACAACAAGGCTGGACGGCATTGCTCGCCATCCTGCC
>JAYTOD010000160.1:0-1826 GCA_043747995.1 Arenimonas sp. | reverse complement strand
GCGTGCAACTGCTCTGGGGTGATTTTGCTGGCGAAGCGATACATCAACTCGCGCCAGGTCCAGAAGCTGTCTTGCTCAGCGCTACGGTGTTCGGTTAGGCCAGCCATGGCACGTTGGAAGGCATGGCTATGCGTATTAGCAATTGCGGGTAAAATAAGTTTATCCATCGGGGTATTGTAAGCGAGAAATTATGTCGGCATTAACTGGGTTGAAGGTACTGGATTTATCGCGTGTTTTAGCTGGGCCGTGGTGCGGCATGATGCTGGCAGATTTGGGCGCCGAGGTGATAAAGATTGAATCCTTCGAGGGCGACGATACGCGCGGCATGGGGCCACCTTTCATCGGCGAGATTTCTGCGTATTTTTCTTGTGCCAATCGTAATAAGCGCTCCATCTGCATTGACCTGCATAAACCCGAAAGCGCTGAACTGATGCGCGCCTTAGTGCTTGAAGCGGATGTGCTGATTGAAAACTTCCGTACTGGCACCGCTGAACGATTAGGTGTGGGCTATGCAGCAATGCAGGCGATTAACCCGAAACTAATTTACTGCTCAATTTCTGGTTATGGCCGAACCGGCCCAGATGCGCAGCGTGCTGGCTACGACTACGCGATTCAGGCCGAAGCCGGCTTGATGTCAATCACCGGCGCACGCGATGGCGAGCCAAACAAAGTGGCGGTGGCGGTGGTGGATTTAGCGGCCGGACATAATGCCAGCATCGCTATATTGGCCGCCCTTTTGCAACGCCAGCAAACTGGCCACGGCCAGCAGGTCAGCATTTCCTTATTCGATACACAGTTGGCGTGGTTAGCAAATATTGGCGCTAGTGTACTGTTCACCGACACAGATGCGCCGCGCTATGGCAATGAACACGCCAGCATTGTTCCATATCAAGCATTTCGAGCCAGCGATCAATCCTTTGTGCTCACAGTTGGCAATGAAAAACTCTGGCAGGCTTTATGTCAAAGCATCGGCCACCCCGAGTGGATTAGTGATGCACGTTTTTGCAATAATGCGCAACGCGTGCTGAACCGCCAAGCGGTAAGCGATAATCTGCAAAGTATTTTTAGCACACAGCCAGTGGCGCATTGGCTGGCAGATTTCGAACACAAAGGCATTCCGTGCGCGCCCATCAACACCGTGAAACAAGCCTTGCACAGTGATCTTGCCAAAAGCCATGGCAATGTGGTGATAAAAGATGGTATCCCAATGATAGCCAGCCCACTAAAACTAAGCGATTCGCCGGTGCACTATGCGCAAGCGCCGCCGCATTTAGCCGAGCATTCGCAAGCGATTATGCAAGAGTTTGGTTTGGATTATGCGCATTATTTTGCTCTGGGTGTGGTGAAATGAGCACCCTACTTAGCGCTAAACATAGCCTTATCATCAATGCAAATATTGCCACGCTTAATGGCCCAAACTACGGCATTATCCGCAATTCCTGCATTGCCTGGCGCGATGGAAAAATTATTTACATTGGTGATGAAAACGATTCGGGCAAGCAATGGCTGGATGGCGCAGAAAATGTGATTGATGCCAAAGGTGCATGGCTAACGCCAGCGCTGATTGATTGCCACACACATTTAGTATTCGCAGGCAATCGCTCCGAAGAATTCGAACAACGCTTGCGGGGTGTTAGCTATACCGATATTGCCAAAGCAGGTGGTGGTATTTTATCCAGCGTGCAGCAAACACGCGCCGCTAGTGAAGACGAATTATTCGCACAAAGCTTACCGCGCCTTGACGCCTTGATAGCTGATGGCGTGGCGTGCGTGGAAATTAAATCTGGCTATGGCTTAGATTTAATCAATGAACGAAAAATGCTGCG
>JAYTOD010000159.1:0-2300 GCA_043747995.1 Arenimonas sp. | reverse complement strand
ATGGATTTCATTGTGCCGGGCTTGGTGATGATGTCGGTGATTCAAAACGCCTACGGCAATATTAGCTCCAGTTTTTTTGGCGCAAAATTTGGCCGGCATGTGGAAGAATTATTGGTAAGCCCGATGCCGAACCACGTGATTTTGGCGGGCTATGTGGCCGGTGGTGTATTGCGCGGCTTAATGGTGGGATTATTGGTGTTAGTCGTGGCTATGTTCTTTACCCATGTGCGGGTGCCACACCCTTTTGTTATGATCAGCACGATTTTACTTGGCGCTACTATTTTCTCTTTAGCTGGATTCGTTAACGCGGTATACGCCAAGAAATTTGATGATATCGCTATTGTGCCAACCTTTATTTTGACGCCGTTAACGTATTTGGGTGGTGTGTTTTATTCGGTGCGCGTGTTGCCGGAATGGGCACAAATCGCCACGCAAGCCAATCCCATTTTTTATATGGTGAATGCGTTTCGTTATGGCTTATTGGGCGAAAACGCCACCGATGTGTCGATTTGGGTTTCGTATGCGGTGATGCTGTTTTTTGTGTTGGCACTCGGCGCCTTGGGCATGTTTTTGCTGAAACGCGGCATTGGCTTGCGTAGTTAATTCGCGGATGTCTGGTTTAAACACAGCACAGCAACAAGCGGTGGCCTATGTTGATGGCCCGTTATTGGTATTGGCCGGCGCGGGCAGTGGCAAGACTAAAGTCATCACCGAAAAAATCGCACATTTAATTCAAAGCAAAAAATACCTACCCGAGCATATTGCTGCCATCACTTTTACTAATAAAGCCGCGCGTGAAATGCGCGAACGCGTTGCTAAGCGCATTAGTAAATCGGCGGCTGAGTTACTGACCGTAACCACCTTCCATTCACTTGGCCTAAAATTTTTGCAGGAAGAATATAAGCAGGTTGGCTTGCGGCGCGGCTTTTCGATTTTTGATACAGATGACCAACAAGGCATCATCAAAGATCTGTTGCCGCCGAATGCCGATAAAGACGCCTTATACTCGGCGCACAATTGGATTTCGAAAGTCAAAAATTTAGCGCTTACGCCCGAGCAAGCACTTGAGTTTGCGCAAACTCTTCGCGAAAAAAGTATTGCCGCTTTGTATGCGCGCTATCAAGCACGCCTACAGGCATTCAACGCAGTGGATTTCGACGACTTGATTCGTCTGCCTTTGCAGGTTTTGGAAAGCGATAGCGAAGCGCGAATGCGCTGGCAGTTAAAAATTAAATACCTGTTGGTTGATGAATGCCAAGACACCAATGGCGCACAATATCGAATGATTAAAGCGCTAGCGGGTAGCAGTGGGCAGTTTACTTGCGTGGGCGATGACGACCAAAGCATTTACGCCTGGCGCGGCGCGCAGCCGGAAAATTTGGATGAATTGGCTAGCGATTATCCGGCCTTGAAAGTGATTAAGCTTGAACAGAATTACCGCTGCAGTGCACGCATTTTGCGCAGCGCCAATGCGGTGATTAGCAATAATCCGCACGTGCATATGAAAAAACTGTGGAGTCAGCATGGCGAAGGCGCACCCATACGAATTTGGTCTTGCAACAACAACGAACACGAAGCACAACGTGTGGCGGCCGAAATTCATTATTTAGTGCAGGCGCATAACTTGCCGTATTCGGAATTCGCCATTTTATTTCGCGGCAATCACCAATCGCGGCCTTTGGAAAAAGAACTGCAATTATTGAAAATTCCATATCACATCAGCGGCGGCACCGCGTTTTTAGATCGCGGCGAAGTGAAAGATATATTGGCTTGGCTGCGTGTGATTGCCAACCCTGACGACGATGCCGCCTTCCTGCGTGCGGTCACCTCGCCGAAGCGCGAGGTGGGTGCCACCAGTTTGGAGAAATTGGCACAACTGGCGCAGAACGCGCATATTTCTATGTCATTAGCAGCACAAAACAGCAGCTATGCCTCAGCCTTAACAGCTCGGCCAGCAGCAAGCTTGGCGCAGTTCTCGCGGATTATTGTGAAGCTGCGTGAACAAAGTAAGAAAGCTAGCGCCGCTGAAATTGTGCGCGCAGTGATTAACGAATCCGGTATTTTGACTGCTCTTCGCGTTGAAACGAAAAACGAAGCTTTGTTTATGCGCCGAAAAGAAAACCTTGATGAGTTGGCGCAGTGGTTTGAAGCCGATAAAAGGCCAGCTAGCGCCGGCGATTTAGCCGCGCAATTGGCCTTGCTGTCGAATGCTGATCGGGGTGAGCCGGGCAATCAAGTGCGTTTGATGAGCTTGCATTCGGCCAAAGGCTTAGAGTTTCGTTGTGTGTTTATTGTCGGTT
>JAYTOD010000158.1:0-5825 GCA_043747995.1 Arenimonas sp. | reverse complement strand
GTGATAGTTTGTAAATTAAATGCTTGCCCAGTGCGGTATTGAACGCCTGGCCAAAGAATCAGTGCCACTCGATGGCCGTGCGCTTTCATGGCATTTTCTAAAGCATGTGCATCAATTAAGCCAGTTTCTTCATCCGCACTAATTTCAATTAAGCATTCCGCTGGATCAAAGCCATGAAAACGTATTTGTGATTCCACCGCGTAGCGATCAGAAGGAAACGCGCCTTGTTCAATGATGATAGCTGGCCGTTCAGCGTTAGGCTGATAAAAGCTCACCATTAGCAAATGCAGATTGACCGTTAACGAATTCATCGCCACTACTTCAATGGGCTTTGCGCCAACGCATTCAGCGAGTAGATCGCGCAGCTCGGTGTGATACGGCATCCATGGATGCTTGGCTTGAAAATGCCCTTCAACGCCAAATGTGGCCCAGTCATCCAGTTCTTGGGTGATTGCTGCGCGTGTTGATTTAGGCTGTAAGCCTAATGAGTTTCCACAAAAATACAACTGCTGAATACCGTTAATTTCGGGGATATGAAATTGCTTACGGAAGCCTGATAGCGCATCTTGCTCATCGAGTTGCCGGGCATGTTGTTCTGAAAATAGCGTGCTCATAGCTTGAAATGCCTAGCGTGTAAGCCGAGCCAATCAAGCGCGGTGTGGTGAAATAGCTGCTGCTCATCTTGCTCGCTTAAGCCCTGCGCCAAAATACCGGAGCCAGGCTTTTGTTCGCCTAATGGAAACGGATAATCGGTGCCGAGCATCACCCGACTAATGCCTACGGTATCAATCAGATATTTCAATGCACGATCATCATGCACGCAGGAATCAAAGTACAACTTTGAAAAGTAATCACGCGGGTTATGCGGGTTATCAATCGCTACTAAATCTGGACGCATATTAAAACCATGCTCGATGCGTCCGATGGTGTATGGGAAGGAGCCGCCACCATGGGCAAAAGCAATTTTCAATTTTGGGAATTGCTCGAGCACGCCGCCAAAAATTAGTGCACAGGCTGCCCGCGATTGTTCGGCCGGCATGCCAACTAACCACGGCATCCAGTATTTGGGCATTTCCTCAGTACCCAACATATCCCATGGGTGCACCAAAATGGCTGCGCCCAAATCTTGCGCCGCCTCAAAAAATGGCTTTAATTCTTCTGCATCTAAATTCCAATCGTTAATGTGTGAACCGATTTGTACACCACGCAAATTCAGCTGATCCATGCAGCGCTCTAGCTCTTCAATAGCCAATCGTGGCGATTGTAGTGGCACTGTGCCTATGCCGGCATAATGTTTCGGGAATGCACGACAGGTTTCTGCCATATGATCATTCAAACTTCGGTGCAATTCTAATGCGTGGTGAGGCTTGGCCCAATAGCTAAACATCACCGGAACGGTGCTAATAACCTGCACTTGAATATCGAAACGCGCATAGTCATCGATGCGCTCTTGCGCATCCCATGTTTTCGGCAAGATTTCCCGGAAGAATTTACCGTCTTTATAAATGCGATGGCTGCCATCCTCGCCATGATGGATAACGGGGAAGCGTTTATCGCCATATTTACTGGCTAAATCCGGCCAATCGCGTGGCATGTAGTGGGCATGAGTATCAATTTTAAGCATGGCGTTCATCATCAACGGTAGAGTGAATTTGCGAGAGCGAAGTAAATTGGTATACCAATTGCAAGGTTGAACGGAAAGGTGAAACCCAATGCAGCAGTTATACAACGCCCAACATTCGCATCAGGCAATGAGGCACGAATTGATGCGGGCGCCGCGATATACGAAGCGCTTGCAGCCATAGTGCCGAAAACGGCAGATGTTGATGCATTCATACCAATCCAATGACCAATCAACACGCCGAGCAAGCCGTGCAAAAGCGGAACCGCTGTTGCGAATACGCCTAAACGGAATGCTTGGCGACCCACCACCCGTAATTGCCCAGCAGCTAGTATGCCCATATCGAGCATGAACAACATCAAAGTGCCTTGGAAAAGTTGGAAATACATGGCATCTACTTTTGCCAGCCCATCTTTAGTGCTCAAAGCGCCTATGGCTAGTCCGCCTAAGAGTAATATTGCGGTTTTACCTGTGAGCACATCACGGACATCATGCCATCGAATTCCTTTGGCACCTTTAGCCAATGCCAAACCAATAAGTATGGCTGGTATTTCCATAGCAACAACTAATGCAATAAGAACTGAGTCTGCAGGTTGTCCGCTGCGTTCGCTATATTGCTGTGCAGCAATAAAAGTAACCGCAGAAACTGATCCGAAATGTGCCGCAATGGCTGCAGCATCAATCCGCTTATCGCGTAGCCAGGCTTTGGCCAAAAAGTATGCGCTAATAGCAGTGAGCATGCCTAAAATAAAAGTTGCCACGATGAATATGGTTAAGTTTTCTGGAGCATCTTTACGTAAGGCTACCCCCCCCTTTAAGCCAATTGCTAGTAGTAAAAAAATCGACAAGTAGCTTTGTATGGCGGCCGGAATTTGCAGGTCGCTTCGCAAACTGCGGGCAATAAGCCCTAGTGCGAATGCCAATACCACGGGGGATAGTAGATTAGCGGTGAGCAATTCAGTTGAGAACATGTAAACCTCAGGATTCGTAGTGTGCGTATTTTTCAGGAAGCGTGTGAACCACGCCACAGTTATTGCAAGTTCTTAGCGCCTTTGAAGAATAAAATGTGGCAAATACGCCGGCAAACTGGGTTTCAATATTTTGTAAATGAAAAATCTGTTCAAACAGTTTTTCATTGCAATGATCGCAAAACCACATCAAAGCATCTTGCTCATGTGGCAAGCGTTTGCGTTCAATCACCAATCCAATCGAGTTAGGCATACGTTGTGGCGAATGCGGCACATGTGGCGGCAAGTAATACATTTCACCGGCTTTGATGGGAACATCAATAGGCTTGCCATCTATATGAAGCTTCAGCACCATTTCGCCCTCAAGCTGATAAAACCATTCTGGGCCTTCTTCAACGTGGTAATCGGTGCGCGCATTCGGCCCGCCAACCACCATCACAATAAAATCGCCATCAATGATGCACTTATTGCCAACCGGTGGCTTTAATAAATGCCGATGTTCATCAATCCATTGCTGTAAATTAAAGGCATTCAGAAGCATGTCGATGCATCCTTAATAGCCGCAATGCATTTAAGTTCAATGGCGATTGGCGTAGGCAATGCGGTGATGCCTAATGTAGTTCGGCATGGCGCAGTGGTTGGTTCGGGAAAATATTCAGCCCAAATTGTATTATAGGCTACAAAATCACTGCTCATGTTGGTTAAGTAGACGGTGACATCAACCAAATCCTGCAAGCTTAATTCTGATGTGGCTAAAACCGCTTTTACATTAGCAAATACCGAATGACATTGCGCAATAATGTCGTAGTCAATTAATTCGCCTAGGTCGTTATAGCGATTGCCTGGAATCGAATTGTCGCTGGCTGAGCGTGGGCCAATACCTGATAGAAATAGCAAATTACCTACAAGACGTGCATGCGGGTATGAGCCAACTGCTTTAGGCGCATTAAGTGCATCAAACGACTTATTCACAGGCGCGCTCAATGCATGAACTTATGGCTTTTCTATAAATGCTAGGAACATCCTCGGTGCTTGAAATACCCTTGTTAAGGGCGCGGATTTTTCCATCATTCAAAGCATAAATCCACGCATGCACTTGTGTGGCTTGGCCGCGTTGCCAAGCATCAAGCAAAATGGTGCTTTGACAAACATTCAGTGCTTGTTCTATAACATTCAATTCACACAAAGTGCTGAGCCGATTTTCTGGTGCAACGCGCGATAAATCAAGTTGATGCTTATCCATCACATCGGCCACATGTCGAAGCCAATTATCGGATAAACCGATACGTTTACCATCAAGCGCTGCTTGCACTCCACCACAACCATAATGCCCGCAAACAATAATATGCTTAACGTTTAAAAGATCAACCGCAAATTGAATAGTGCTCAAGCAATTCAAATCGGTATGTACCACCACATTGGCTATGTTTCGGTGCACGAACACTTCGCCAGGCTGCATACCGGTAATTTGATTGGCCGGAACACGCGAATCCGAGCAGCCAATCCATAAATACTTCGGCGCTTGAATTTGCTCTAAGCGTGAAAAGAAATCCGGATCTTCGGCTAAAACCTGCGCTGCCCATGCTTTGTTGTTATCGAGTAAATGTTTCAGGTCTGGCATGTTTAGCTTCCAATGGAAATAGTTTTTGATTCAGTGAAAAACTTCAATGCTTCAAGACCGCCCTCGCGCCCATAGCCAGATTGTTTCATGCCACCAAACGGCGTGCGTAAATCGCGTTGTAGCCAGGCGTTAATCCAAACAATGCCGGTATCTAATGCCATGGCCATGCGCTGTGCACGTTGCGTATCTGTGCTCCACACAGAAGCAGCTAGGCCGTAACGCGAATCATTGGCCAATGCTAAGGCTTCTGCTTCGCTTTCAAAAGCATGCAGGCTAATCACTGGGCCAAACACTTCTTCTTGGCAAAAACGCGAATGCATGGGTAAGCCTTCAATAACCGTGGGTGCGATGAACCAGCCATTGGTTAGCTCGCCGGCTAATTGTAAGGCCTCACCACCGCTAAGAATTTGCCCACCTTCTTGTTTAGCCAACGCGATGTAGTCGAGGATTTTATCGAAATGGATTTTTGACATCACTGGCCCTAAGCGTGTATTCGGCAGGTTTGGATCGCCTACAGCTAGGGTGTTGATATGCGCTAAAAAATCGGCTTTGAATTGGCTGTAAATTGACGCTTGAACTAAAATGCGTGAGCCGCATAAACAGATTTGGCCACTGTTCTGGAAGCTTAACCGAGCGATGTTTGCGATAAGATTTTGTTTGGGCGCATCATCAAAAATAATGGCGGGGTTTTTGCCACCCATTTCTAAGGTAACTTTCTTAAAGCTTTTTGCGCATTCAGTGGCAATGGCATGGCCAACCCTTGTCGAGCCTGTAAAGCTGATGGCTGATACATCAGGGTGCACAACCAATGCCTGCCCAACAGTTTCGCCGAGGCCATGCACAATATTCAGCACAGCATTCGGAAAGCCAATTTCTATGCATACTTCAGCCAATAATGCAGCCGACATAGGGGAGATTTCACTGGGTTTGGCAACTACGCAATTGCCAGCGGCGAGTGCTGGTGCAATTTTCCAGCTTAATAAATACAGTGGTAAGTTCCATGGGCTAATTACACCAACAACGCCTAAGGCTTGGTGCACGGTGTAATTTAATCCGGCTTCAGAATGAAATGCTTGATCGAGGCTTTGTTGGCAAGCAGCGGCAAAGTAGCGGAAGTTTTCAATAACCCTTGGCATTTCAAAATCGCGCACAATAGCCAATGGTTTGCCAGTATCTTGCGATTCGCAACGCACAAATTCATCGAAACGTACGGCTATGCCATCAGCTAATTTATTCAGCCAGAGTGCGCGTTGGCTAGGCTTCAAGCTAGACCAAGCTGGAAATGCAACATGTGCAGCAGACACTGAATCATCAATATCTTGGGTGTGCCCAGCAGGGCAGTGGGCGCAAGTATTTCCGTTGCTTGGATTATAAACCGATAGTAAATCATTGCTATGCGATGGTTTGAACTGACCCGCAATAAATTGTTTAATTGTCTTCATCGCTTATCCCCGAAACACATATAGGATAACGCATTCGCTGAACCAGAAACAGTTTACAGCGATTTGGTACGCCCGCCATCCACTGGCAGATTGATGCCATTGATATAGCCCGATAAGGGCTGGCATAAAAATACTACCGCATGCGCGATTTCTTGGGCTTGTGCAAAGCGTTT
>JAYTOD010000157.1:0-6966 GCA_043747995.1 Arenimonas sp. | reverse complement strand
GGCCGGCCTTCGGGGTCTTCACGAGTGGTCACTTCGCCTTCGGGCTTGTTGTAAATAAGGATGGAACTTGGCTCGGTTAAGGCGCTAGCCACAAATACTTTGCCATCCAGTTCAATGCGATCGCCGCTGGCAACCGACTGACCGGTTTGCGCAACTTCGCCATTCACTTTAATGGCGCCTTGTGCAATACGTTCTTCGAGCAAACGGCGTGAGCCTAAGCCAGCTTGGGCTAATACTTTGTGCAGGCGCTCTGAAATTTTGGTTTTTGGTTCAACTTCGTTGCCTTTCAATGAAAGGACTTTGCGAGTGTTCTCGCTCATGTAGTGGTTCTCCGGCGAATGTCGCCTTAAGTCTGTGTTGGGTCTGTCGTCGTCTCGACGCTTGCTTCGGACGGGTGAGTCTCTGGGGTGGAAGGGCTGGCTTCGGATGGTTCATTAGCGTCCGCAGACGGTTCCATATCAACGGAAACCTGTGCCGGGAAGGGCTCGGAAATATCAAAAGACAATTGCGGTTCTAATTCTGAATATTCTTTCAATTCTGCCAGTGGCGGTAGACCATCAAGGCTTTTCAGACCAAAATAGTCTAAAAATGTTTTGGTCGTGCCGAATAATTCAGGGCGACCGGGGACATCTCTGTGTCCTAAAACGCGTATCCATTCGCGTTCTTCAAGAGATTTTATCATAGAACTGCTCACGCTAACGCCGCGGATTTGTTCAATCTCGCCACGGGTGATCGGTTGCCGATACGCAATTAGTGCTAGGGTTTCTAAAGTTGCGCGTGTGTATTTGCTTTGTCGTTCAGTCCAAAGCCTTGCTACATAAGGGTGAACGCTGGATTTAACCTGATAGCGGAAGCCAGAGGCAACCTCTACCAATTCCACACCGCGTTGCTCACAATCGGATTTAAGTTCAGTTAAGGCTTGTTCGATGGAACCGGGCTTTATGCCTTGCTCAACAAACAATTCATACATCTGCTTCAGGCTTAGCGGCTGAGGTGAAGCCAATAAAATAGCTTCGATGATGGGATTCAATTGCAGATTGGTTTCGCTCATAGTTAATTCAATTTATGGTGCAGGTCATTTTATGGTGCAGGTCATTTTAATGGAGCAGGTCATTTTAATGGAGCAGGGCTATCAAATTCGGAGCTGATGGCATCAAAGTCAACGCCTTCGGCTTCTTCTTCGGTAGTTTGTTTGCTACGGATGAAAATGGTGGCTAAAGGCGCTTCTTGAATAATGTCGAGCAAGCGTTCTTTGGCTAGTTCTAAAATCGCTAAAAAACTGACCACCGCGCCCATGCGGCCTTCTTCGGCATTGAAAAAGCTTTCAAAGCGGTGGAATTGGTCATCGCTTATGCGGTCAAGCACCATGCTCATTCGTTCGCGCACGCTTAAGGCTTCGCGGCGAATGGCATGCCGGCTGAATAAATCGGCACGTTTGAATACGTCGCGCAAGGCAAGTAACATTTCTTTTAAATCCACTTCGGGCGGTGTGCGGGAAATAATCCGATCCGGCATAAATGCATGCGCCACCGAGGTATCGCGTTCCAAACGCGGCATGTTGTCGATATCTTCAGCAGCTTTTTTGAAGCGCTCGTATTCCTGCAAACGGCGCACCAATTCAGCGCGCGGATCGGCTTCAAGGCCCGCTTCGCTCGGTGGTCGTGGCAGCAACATGCGCGATTTGATTTCAGCTAAAATCGCCGCCATCACTAAATATTCAGCGGCTAGTTCAAAACGCAAATCTTCAATGGCACCAATATACGACACATATTGCTTGGTGATTTCAGCCACCGGAATATCCAGAATATCCAGGTTTTGACGGCGAATTAGGTACAGCAGTAAATCCAGCGGACCTTCAAAACTTTCCAGAATAACTTCCAAAGCATCTGGCGGAATGTATAAATCCTGCGGCATTTGTAATACAGGCTGGCCTCTGACCAACGCCAGTGGCATTTCTTGTTGTTGTGGCGTGTGAGCGTGTATCGGCTCGATAGCCTCAGGCGCAGAAGTTTCAGTCATGGTGATCAAAGGTTGGACGCGCGTGCGTCTATGCGGATTCAGATTATGCTGAAAGCCTAGGCTTGTAAAGCTGAGCTTTGAGCGTACCTGTCTATTATCAATTAAAACAAGGCATCGCGCAATTTAAACCACGCCATGGCAGCCACTAGCATTGGGGTGCGTAGCACCCGCCCGCCGGGGAAGTTTTGGTGTTTAATCTGCGCAAAAACATCCAAACGCTCGGCTTGGCCTTTAATGGCTTCGCTGATAATGCGCCCAGCAAGGCCTGTGGCAGCAATGCCATGCCCAGAAAACCCTTGTGCGAAGTACACATTACTACCCAAACGGCCCCAATGCGGCGCGCGATTCAGTGAAATATCCACAAAACCGCCCCACACATAATCCATTTTCACCCCAGCCAAGCTTGGGAATACACGCGTCATGCGGCGTTGCATGGTGCCGGAAAGATTGGGTGGCGGCAGAGTGGAGTAAGACGCGCGGCCACCAAACAATAAACGATTGTCAGCGCTTAGCCTAAAATAATCCAAGGCCCAGTTCACATCGGCTACGGCCATATTATTTTTAATTAATGCCTGCGCGCGCTCTGTGCCTAAGGGTTCAGTAGCGCCAATATAAGTGCCTACCGGCATAATTTTATCGTCAAGTTCCGGCGCTATGCCATGCACATAGGCATTGCCGGCCAGCACCGAAAAATCGCAGTGTACTTCGCCATTGGCGGTTTTAAAGATGGGCTTATTGCCGCGAATGAGCTGCGTTACTTTGGATTGTTCAAAAATTTGCACACCTAAAGCTAACGCGGCTTTAGCAAGGCCTTGGGTGTATTTTAGTGGGTGCAAATGGCCACTGCGCGGATCAAGCAATGCCCCAAGGTAGCGCTCATTTGGCATCACCGCTTGCAGCTGATCGCGCTCCCACCATTGCAGTTCATAGTTAAAATTAGTTGATAAATCGTGTTGCCAATTTTTTAATTCAGTGATGTGCCGTGGCTTGATGGGCACATGCGCATGAATATCATGCCAATCGCAATCGATGGTGTATTGCGCGCAGCGCGATTTGATGAGATCCAAGCCTTCAATCGACCAATCAAACATGCGCTTGGAACTTTGCAGGCCAACGGCTTGAGTGATTTTGCTTTGATCGCAGCCAAAGCCAAAAATGGCTTGCCCACCACTACGGCCAGAAGCGCCCCAGCCAACGCGCTGGGCTTCAAGCACCACCACATTAAAGCCCGCTTCGGCTAGCTCAATGGCGGTGGATAAGCCGGTGATGCCCGCG
Source organism: Arenimonas sp. (assembly GCA_043747995.1). Classification (GTDB taxonomy): domain Bacteria; phylum Pseudomonadota; class Gammaproteobacteria; order Xanthomonadales; family Xanthomonadaceae; genus Arenimonas. The sequence continues at coordinate 3,672 of JAYTOD010000157.1, read as the reverse complement.
CCTAAAATACACACATCAGCGTGCATGCTACCAGTGAGTGACGCTAGTGTTGGAAACTCAGGCACCGATGCGGCGTACCAGGAATTGATGTGTCCGTTTTGTGGCATAAACAGTGCTTAAACCTGACGCAAGTACCACGCGTATTCGAGGGTAGTGACTTCAGTGTAAAAGCTGCGCATTTCTTTTTGTTTTAGCGTGCCGAACACATGTTGGAATTCAGTGCCAAAGGTGCTTTTAATAAAGTCACTAGCAATAAAATCATCGATGGTATCGCGCCAAAATAAAGTACGTGCTTCGGTTTGCTCATAGGCGTTGCCAACAATCGGCGGGCCCGGATCGCCTTTGGTATCAAGGCCATGCAAAATACCAGCTAAAACTGCAGCAGTCACTAAATACGGATTAGCGTCGGCGCCAGCAATACGGTGCTCAACGCGCACATTTTTTTCATCGGAATGCGGAATACGCAATGCCACCGTACGGTTGTTGTAGCCCCAGCAATCGTTTAGCGGCACAAAGGCATTTAACACAAAACGACGGTAGCTATTGGCATGCGGTGCAAACATCAGCATGGTGTCTTTTGAGACCTGCTGCAGTCCGGAAATGGCATGTTTTAAGGCCTCGGCAGGCTTGTCTTTACTACTAGCAAAAATATTCTTGCCGTCTTTATCAAGCAAAGACACATGAATATGTGTGCCAGATCCCGCTTGATCAACAAACGGCTTAGCCATAAAACTAGCCAGAAGATTTTGTTTTTCGGCTACTGATTTAATCACCCGCTTCAGCAAAATAGCATCATCACAAGCGCCCACCGCATCATCGCGGTGTTTTAAGTTAATCTCGAACTGACCCGGTGCATATTCAGCAACAGCGGTATCGGCAGGAATGTTTTGCGCCACACAGGCATCAGAAACAGCATCGGTAAACTTCTGGTAATCGTTCAAGTCTTCCATGTAATACACTTGCGTTGATGTATTACGCGAACCCGTTGCGGGATTGATGGATGTTTGTGGGCGGCCATCGGCAGTCAGAGTTTTGTCGAGTAAATAGAACTCCAACTCCACGGCAACCACTGGTGTTAGGCCGCGATCTTTGAATTTTTGCACGATATTCTTTAAGACTTCGCGTGGGTTAGCGGAAAACATGCCGCCATCTGGGCCTTCCATGCTTAACAAGCATTGCAGCATTGGGCGTTGTTGCCAAGGAATAGGCCGCAAGGTACCTGGAATAGGGCGGCAAATGCGATCTTCATCGCCAATATCATAGCCTAGTCCGCTTTCTTCCACGGTGTTGCCGGTCACATCGGTGGCCAAAAGCGACATCGGTAAACACACGCCAGCCTCGTATATTTTTTCCAAGGCATCGCGAGTTATGCGCTTGCCACGCAGTAAGCCATTGGAATCTGGAAGAATTAAGTCAATAAGTTCGGCGTTATGGTTGTCTGCCAAGATTTTGGCATCAGCGGGATTAAGGGCATTATGTGTCATGTTGAGCATCCAGGTTCGATGTTCGAATACTAGCAGAGTTTCTTTAAAGTGTAAAAAATATTCATCATTAATGGGCTTTGAGCGCCCCAAAAAACCGGATTAGGCTAGCTTTGTAGGCTAAAAACTGCTCTTAATTATTTGAATGAATGGCTTAAGTGGGCTTATACGGGTTTTTAAGGGGATGAAAAATTTCTGTTGATAAAATTTTACAGTCGGGTTAGGGTAAAGGCTCTACTCACGGTATATTTTTGCGCAGAAACGCACATGATCTTTGTTGGCATACCCGCAGACAGTAAAACAATTGGGCCTCACCCGTTTCAGGCGGTTGGTGAAAAATACATACGTGGCCTATTAGATGGCGCTAATGTGCAGCCTTTACTGATTCCATCCATGCACCGCGGCTTAGACTTAGACGCCTTGCTCGACCATTTGGATGGCCTATTTCTAACCGGCTCTCCTAGTAATATTGAACCGCATCATTATTCCAATGAATCAAGCTATGAAGGCAACTTGCATGATGCCGCACGCGATTTAACCACCTTGAATTTAATTCCGAAAGCTATTGCCAAAGGTGTGCCGGTGCTTGCAGTATGCCGAGGCTTTCAAGAAGTGATTGTGGCGATGGGCGGCAGTTTGCATCAGAAAGTGCATGAAGTGCCGGGTATGATGAATCATAAGGAAGACACCTCGCAGACGCTGGATATTCAATATGCTCCCGTGCATGCCTTGAAATTGCTAGAAGGTGGCTTATTGCAGCAATTTGCCGATGGCGCAAGTTCGGTGATGGTAAATTCCTTACACGGGCAGGGCTTAAAAACATTGGGTAAGAACTTGATTGCCGAAGCTACCGCCCCCGATGGTTTGATTGAAGCAGTGCGCTTAGATTCCGAACAAACGTTCTTGCTGGCTTTGCAATGGCACCCAGAATGGAAAGTCACTGAAAATCCGTTTTACCACAATATATTCAAAGCCTTTGGCCAAGCGTGTAAAACACGGGCCCAAAAACGAGTTAAATTATGTCTATAAAAAAGCCAATGAAAAAAACCACGTCAAAACCTAAAAGCAAACCGGCTAAGTCGGCAACGCCGCTAAAAGCAAAGGTCAGCAAAGCGCCAGCCATTATCAAAGTAACTAGCAAAACACCTATTTCAAGAGCATTGGTTAAGCAACGTGTTACTAAGAACTTACGTAAAAGTTCAGATAGTCCAAGCAAGCCAATGGGTGCCAATGATCGTGAAGAGAACCATTTGAAGCGATGGCTTCGCGAACATCGTATTACAGAAGTAGAATGTTTGGTGCCGGATATTACCGGCAACGCGCGCGGTAAAATCATTCCGGCTGCCAAATTCTCCACCGATTATGGCACGCGTTTGCCAGAAGGTATTTTCGCCACCACGGTAACCGGCGAATATATTGACGAATACGAAGAGATTGTCAGCGCTTCCGATTCCGATATGTATCTGCGCCCCGATCCCAATACCGTGCGGGTGGTGCCTTGGGCCAGCGATCCAACCGTGCAGATTATTCATGATTGCTTTACCAAAGACGGCAAAGCGCATGAGTTAGCGCCGCGTAATGTGTTGCGTCGGGTTCTAGAGCGTTACGATGCATTGGGCTTGAAGCCAATTATTGCGCCTGAATTAGAGTTTTTCTTGGTACAAAAAAATACCGACCCAGACTTTCCATTGCAGCCGCCACTTGGCCGCAATGGCAGGCAAGAAACCGCACGGCAATCGTATTCTATTGATGCCGTGAACGAGTTCGATCCGATTTTGGATTTGATGTATGACTACTGCGAAGCGATGGAATTGGATGTGGATACCTTGATTCATGAATCGGGTGCGGCGCAGCTTGAAATTAACTTCTTACATGCTGACCCTTTATCGCGCGCCGATCAAGTGTTTTTGTTCAAGCGCACCATGCGTGAAGCGGCACTTCGGCACGATATTTATGCCACATTTTTAGCTAAACCGATGGAAAACGAGCCCGGCAGTTCTATGCATATTCATCAAAGTATTGTGGATGCTAAAACCGGTAAAAATGTATTTATTGGTAAACAGGGTGAACGTCATAGCGAATTATTTATGAATTATCTGGGTGGCTTGCAGCGTTATATTCCAGAAGCCATGGCGTTTTTCGCACCAAATGTGAACTCGTACCGGCGTTTAATTTACGGTGAAGTGTCGCC
>JAYTOD010000156.1:0-14609 GCA_043747995.1 Arenimonas sp. | reverse complement strand
AGTGAAAAAAGACCCACGCCAACGGCAAAAACTGCTGGCGTGGGTTTATCCATATTTATTGGTGAGTGTTTATGAGCAAGCGTGATTTTTATGAAGTGTTAGGTGTTTCCAAAAGTGCTTCGGAAGAAGAGCTTAAAAAAGCCTATCGGCGCTTAGCCATGAAGCACCACCCTGATCGCAACCCAGACGACAACAAAGCCGAACATGCCTTTAAAGAGGCAAAAGAAGCTTACGAAACCTTAAGCGATAGCAATAAGCGCCGCGCCTACGATACCCATGGCCACGCTGCATTTGAACACGGCCATGGCAACCAGGGCGGTGGTGCTGGTTTTGGTGATATGGGCGATATTTTTGGCGATATTTTTGGCGATATTTTTGGTGGTGGCCGTGCACAGCAGCGTGGACCGCGCCGCGGTTCTGATTTGCGTTATGTGATGGAGCTCGATTTAGAAGAAGCGGTGTTTGGCGTCGAAAAAAATATCGATATTCCTACCTTGCTAGCGTGTGAACCTTGCAAAGGCACGGGTTCTGAAGATCAAAAAGTTGAAACCTGCAAAACCTGCCAAGGCCGCGGCCAAGTGCGTATGCAGCGTGGTATTTTTTCAGTGCAGCAGCCTTGCCCGAACTGCGGCGGGCGTGGTGAAACCATCGCTAAGCCATGCAAATCTTGCCATGGACAAGGCCGCAAGCAAAGCCAGAAAACCCTGCAAGTTAAAATCCCAGCCGGTGTAGACAACGAAGACCGTATTCGTTTGCAAAATGAAGGCGAGGCGGGCCCAGCGGGCGGCGTTGCTGGTGATTTATATGTGGAAGTGCATGTGCGCGAGCATAAAATTTTCCAGCGTGATGGCAACGATTTGTATTGCGAAGTGCCAATTCGCTTCTCGCAAGCGGCCTTGGGTGCTGAGCTGGTCGTGCCAACCTTGCAAGGCGAAGCGCTTATCAAAGTGCCTACTGAAACCCAAACCGGCAAAGTATTTCGCTTGCGCGGCAAAGGTGTGAAATCGGTACGTAGTCACGCCACGGGTGATTTGCTATGCCGCGTGGTGGTTGAAACGCCGGTGAACTTAACCACTAAGCAGCGTGAACTGCTGCAGGAATTCGAGAAAACCTTTGATGGCGAAGAGGGTGCAAAGCACTCCCCAAAATCTAGCTCATTCTTTGATGGCGTGAAGTCTTTCCTAGACCGTATTATTTCTTAAGTATTTTAATGCCCAACATTAGCTAGGCATTAAGAATGTGATAACTGTCACAATACCTTAAATTAGAATTAGCAAATAACGCTATCTTAATGAATTTATTAAAGTTTGTTCATAAAAATAGACTTGTGTTCAGCTCCTGTTTTCGTTATGTTGGTTATCGTACATAACCCAATATACTTTTATGGTAGCCCTGATGCGATTATTGCCCGTTTTGGCCTTGAGCCTGCTCGCCAGTTTCCAAGTAAAGGCTGATGATGTGGCTTTGATTAGCCGAATAGCTCCTAAGCTAAATCCCTTAGTGATTACCGAAGCCGTTTCAGCAATGAAATGTGCTCAAAATCATGGTGTTGGCAAGAATGCCAGCCGTATAGCCATAATTGATTACACCATTCCATCCAAACAGCCACGTTTGTGGGTGGTCGATTTAAAAGCCCAGAAATTACTCTTCGAAGAATTTGTCGCGCATGGTCAAGGCTCGGGCGACGATATACCTAAAGCGTTTTCAGATCGCGATGGTAGCCACCAAACTAGTTTGGGTTTGTTCTTAACCGATGCCACCTATCAGGGCGGTAATGGCTATTCCTTGAAACTGCAGGGCTTGAGTAAAGGGTTTAACGAATCCGCCATGCGTCGTTTGATTGTGATGCACGGCGCGCGTTATGTGAACCCGTTGGCAGCATTGACGATGGGCCGCTTAGGGCGCTCTTGGGGTTGCCCAGCAGTGCGCACTGAAATTGCCAAGCCTATGATTGATATGTTGAAACAAGGGCAGTTTATTTATGCGCACGGCCCAGGCACCGAGAAATTATCGCGTTGTGGCACAGAAAACCTAACGCTTGCCAGCATCGGTACATTTAATACATTATTTAAATCTGCGCCGTAAGCATTTATTTGCGCAACAAAAAACGCCCGTGTGGGCGTTTTTTTATACGTTAAATCAATGCTTATAGTTGCTGTGCGCTGAAGGTATTACATTGTTTCAAATCGCCGGATTCAAAGCCACGCGTGAACCAGGCCATGCGTTGTTCTGCTGTTCCGTGGCTAAACGCATCCGGCACCACCGTGCCTTGGCTTTGGCGTTGTAGAGTGTCGTCACCAATCGCTTGAGCGGTACGAACGGCCTCTTCCAAATCGCCAGGTTCCATCCATTGTTTTTCTTTTTGTGCGTAGTGTGCCCACAAACCTGCATAGCAATCGGCCTGCAATTCCTGCCGAACCAACAAGCCGCCATCACCTTCCACTTGGCCACCTTTGGCACGCACGTCGTTCACTTTATCTGATGTTCCGGTGATGGTCTGGATGTGGTGACCGACTTCATGTGCAATCACATAGGCTTGTGCGAAATCGCCGCCGCCGCCGAGTTTGGCTTTCATGTCATTGAAAAACTGCGTATCCAGATATACTTTCTGATCGGCCGGGCAATAAAACGGACCCACCGCACTAGTCGCGCCACCACAGGCCGATTGCACCGAACCTTCAAACAGTTGCATGCGCGGTGCGGGGTATTGTGCTTGATTGGCAGAGAAGATTTGAGTCCAAACATCTTCGGTAGAGGCCAATACCACTTTGCTGAATTGCTGTTCTTCAGTGAGCGCGGCGTTCGGGTCAGCCGGGGCGTTACTTACAACCGGAGCGTTTTGTTGCATTTGGGAAACCATACCTAGCATTTCCATCGGGTTTTTACCCATAATCAAACCGAGCACTACCACGATTAAAATACCGCCGATGCCCATTTTAAAGCCGCCACCACGGCCGCTGCTGCTACCGATGTCGACATTACTACTTTCGCGATTACCACGCCATTTCATAAGCTACCTCAACTGAAAATAAATAGTGCCGTTGAAAAAATATTCATTACGCCAATAAAAGGCATTGGCTTAATCCATAGTAGCGGAATCTTCAAGACCTTGTTGAAACTGTAGGCGTGCCAACTCAGCATATAAACCATTTTCCGACATTAAGCTTTGGTGCGTGCCAATGGCGATGATGCGGCCTTGGTCCATCACCACAATTCGATCGGCTTTCAGAACAGTTGCTAAACGATGCGCGATGACCAAGGTGGTTCTGCCTTGCATTAAATGCTCAAGCGCAATTTGCACAGCTCGTTCGGATTGTGCATCTAGTGCACTGGTTGCTTCGTCAAGCAACAAAATCGGCGCATTTTTCAGTAATGCGCGGGCAATCGCTAAGCGTTGTTGTTGGCCACCAGAGAGCCGTGCGCCATGTTCGCCTAGCTCGCTATCTAAGCCATTGGGCAGTGCTTGAATAAAGCTCCAAGCCTCAGCGCTTTGGCAGGCTTGAATAATATCATCTTCGTTTGCATCCAGTTTTCCATAGCGGATATTTTCACGCGCAGTGCCGGAAAAAATAAACGGATCTTGCGGCACAATGGCTATATGCTCTCGTATCACTGTTGGCGGCATATCACTTAATACTTGCCCATCAATGCAAACTTGCCCAGATTGTGGATCGTAAAAACGCAGTAGCAATTGAAATACTGTGCTTTTACCCGCTCCAGAGGGGCCAACCAAGGCCACGGTTTCACCGGGATTGATGCTTAAAGTAAAATCGGAGAGCGCCGAAATTTCACGTTGCGGGTAATTGAAGGTGACCTGATTAAACGAAATTAGGCCACGCACAGATTGTGTAAACATTTTTGTTGCATGTTCGGAATGGATTCGACTTTGCTTCGCAAGCAAATCGACGATACGCGCCATACCGCCAGCGGCTCGTTGTACTTCCGCCCATACTTCAGCCAGCGCGCCAACTGAGCCCGCGCCAATAACTGCATAAAACATAAATTGTGTGAGTGTGCCGGCACTCATGCCTCCCGACACCACACTACGCGCGCCGGACCAAAGAATCATGGTGATGCCGCCAAACACCACAATAATCGCGATGGCGGTGAGCAATGACTGCAGGCGAATACGTTTGCGCGCTGCAGCTAAGGCAAATTCAATGGCAGAAAAAAAACGTTCAGATTCGAATTTTTCACGTGCATAACTTTGCACGGTATGTATGGCATTGAAAGATTCACTAGCACGAGCACTGGCATCGGCAAGGCGATCTTGGCTATTTTTCGATGCGCCGCGCACACCGCGCCCTGACAGCACCATCGGTAAAATCATCAGCGGAATACCAATTAGCACAAACGCGCCTAAACGCGGGTTTGTAATCACCATCATAACTGCGCTACCAATAACGGTAATGCTACTTCGCAAGGCAATAGACATGCTTGAGCCAAGCACTGTTCGCAGCAGTTCAGCATCCGCCGAAAGCCGCGATAATAATTCGCCTGAGCGTGTTTCGTGAAAAAATTGTTGGTCAAGATGAATTAAGTGTGCGTATAGTTTTTTGCGTAAATCGGCAATTACTTTTTCACCCAACAAAGACACAAAATAAAAGCGCGCCGCTGTGGCCAAGGCTAAAACCACCGCCACTACAAACAACAATAAGAACCAGCGGTCAATTGAGCCATTTTTAGAAAAGCCCTGGTCAACCAAATGTTTGATGGCAACCGGAAAAAAAAGCGTTGCCGCTGATGAAACTGATAAAGCTAGAAGCCAGAATGCAACCAGCTGTTTGTGTGGCTTTAAAAATGGCAGCAAACCTTTCAAGGTATTAATGGGTTTAATGGCTGTGTCACTCATGATTTTACGTTTACCTGTATGTGGCCATCAGCAAGTAGCGCAGTAAGCGTTTCGCCGGCAGTCACTTGTTGTGTGGAGTGGATAATTTGCTGTTGTTGATTGCGCAAAATGCTATAGCCTCGGCCTAAGGTGGCTAATGGGCTGAGTGCATTCAAGCTGCTGCCGGCTGTTTTTAAGTGCAAGGTGCGCTGTTGCATCTGATGGTTGAAACTTGCGTTTAATCGATGCTGCAGCATACGAATCTGCGTAGCATGCTGCTGTAGTAAAACCTCGGGGTGTTGTTTGTCGAGGCGAAATGCGAAGGCGCGTAATTGCTGTACTTTGGCGCTTAGTACACTTTGCGTGCCGCGTTGTAGGCGTTGATAGAGCTGTTGCAAATTTTGTTGCCCAAGTTGCAAGCGTTGAGCCGGTTTTTGCGCCTGCAAACGCAGCATAAGCAAATCGCACTTCTGGGCATTATTTTGTAATTGCTTATGCATGGCTTGTTGCAGTTTCCGATACAATTGTGCAAGCCGTAGCTGCAATTCAACGCTGGAAGGCGACAGCAACTCAGCCGCCGCAGAAGGCGTTGGTGCACGTATATCGGCCGCAAAATCTAATAAACTAAAATCAATTTCATGGCCAATCGCCGATATAATTGGAATATCTGACGCAGCCACCATGCGGACTAAGTCTTCATCATTAAACGGCCATAAGTCTTCTAAAGAGCCGCCACCGCGGGTAATTAAGACTGCATCATAGCGTTGGCTATTTAAGGCCAACTTGAGTGATTCACAAATTTGTGCAGCGGCATCCGCGCCTTGCACTGGCACCGGCCAAAGTTCGATGGGTAGTAACGGAAAACGTCGAGACAGCACCGACAACACGTCGTGAATAGCAGCGCCGCGCGGTGATGTCATAAGCGCTAGGCGTTTGATAAATGGTGGCAAGGTTTTTTTTGTTTGCGGATGGAATAATCCCTCGCTATCTAGTTTTTGCTTGAGTTGCTCAAAGGCTAGTTGCATTGCGCCTTGCCCAGCGGGCTGCATAGATTCAACGGCGAGCTGGTAATCGCCACGTGCTTCGTATAGGGTTAATCGTGCGCGAACCAACACCAGCTGCCCATCTTTAGGTGCAGATTCAAGCAACATGGCGCGATTTCTAAACATCGCACAGCGCACTTGCGCGCGTTCATCTTTCAAGGTGAAGTAAAGATGTCCAGAAGCAGGGCGTGATAAATTGCTGATTTCGCCTTCTAACCAAATTTGGCTAAAATTTGATTCAAGCAAATCTTTAGCCAGCGCATTCAGTTGTGCTGGCTTGAAAATGCGTCGTTCCGAGCTAGTAGGTGGCGATGAAATCACCTCAATAGCATAACCGAGTGCACAGCATTTCGCGATTTCATTTAAACTAGTGGTTCTAGGAGACTCCTATGTCAGTGCAGTTCGAACGCTTATCGGCCGGTTTTGCCAGTGTGGACAATGTTCAAGGACAAGCCCTGCCTAAAGAGACGCGCGCATTGAAGCAGTGGCTAGATAATTTGCCGCGTGGCAATGCCAAAGAAATGTCGCAAATGCTAAGAAATGGCTTGGCTCAAAGCATTGCTGTGAAAATGGATGGCTCCATGCGCTTCAGTTTGCTAGAAATGCTGCGCCCGGATGTAAATGATTCAATAATATGGCTTGAACGCCAGTTTATTGGCAGCCCCCTGCCGCTAACCCATGACCGGTTAAGCAATGCTAAACAGGCACTTGAGTTGCATACTTTATTGGCTGATAGCTACCGTTTGGCCTGTTACGAAATATGTTATCCAAATGGTGTTATTCCGCTATTGAAATCTAGCGCTGTGAATGGCGCCTTGGCGCGCGGTATTTGGCATTATCAGCAGGCACTATTGATGAGTTGGAAGCTTTACCAAGCAAGTATGCCCGGAGTGTGGAAAGGCATGCATCGACTGTACCAATTTGCAATATTATTCAAGTTGGGGCTTAAAGATATTGAAGACCCATGTTCTGGACGCTCAGTTCGCATACAGGATATATATATTGAGACAGCCTTGATGTCGTTAATGAATCCGTATGCATTCGCGCAAACTGAGCAGGATATGCTTCGGCAATTATCAAAAAACTTCTCACCACGCTGTACTATTGAGCGCACTAGTGTGTCTGAGAATACCGCGAAGATACCGATTGATGCAGATCTTCCAGTTGACGCTGAGTTGCCTGATGATGAAATCAGCTATCTTGTGTTCTCGAGCTTTATTGCTGCGATTGAATTGGCAGCACAAAATAGTCAAATGGATAAAGTACAAATTGAGCTTACAAAATCACAAAGTATTGAACTGCCTTTCAATGTATTAAAAAAAGCTCGTCGCGCTTTAGGCTTGTCTTCAGCACGCGTATTTAAGCGTATATATGCCATGTATGAGATTGAAACGATTGTTGCTTTGAGTGGGGTGCATTTCTATGCGGCAGGACAGCTTGATTTTGAGAGTTATATTCAAAAATTATCGCAAATGGGCACCCAGGGTTTGAATCTAAGCGCGGATTGGATGGCGGATACGCAGCAGCCAAAAACACAACGTGGCAAGGTGCTAGATCATAGCTTTGGTGGCTATCGGTTACTTTGGCCGGCAGATCAAGCCTTGCGTGTACGTGTCGGTGAAATTGTTGGGCTCAATGCCAATGGTGCAGATGTGGAGCCGGTTTGGATGGTGGGCGTAATACGTTGGTTGCGTTATGAGCAAGATGGTTCGGTGATAGCTGGCATAAAATTATTGTCTAGGCGTAGTAATGCGGTGGCGTTGCGAATTAATCAAGCCGGGCGTATTGGCAATTTAATACGTGGTTTGGAATTAATCCCGCTAGCTAGTGAATTACCGCGTCGGTTTTTGATGTCTGGCCGTTTGGAAGGCAATTTGCATAATGTAGAAGTTATATATAGTTATGAGCCTAATCGTTTAGGTCCACCAAGAAGTGTTGAAGTCTTGAATACACAATCAAAAAATATAGCATCAAATATGGATTATTGCTTACTAACTGTGCAGTCGTCATGAGTCAACAATCACCCATTATTCGCCGAACCAGCAGCACGGTAGCCATTGGTCGTGTAAATGTAGGTGGTAGTTCAGCCATTGTGGTGCAATCGATGACCAACACCGATACCGCTGATATTGATGCTAGCGTAAAACAAATTGCCCAGCTGTGGCGCGCCGGTTCCGAAGTGGTGAGAGTGACGGTAAATAATATTGAATCGGCAAAAGCGCTGCCGCATATTGTTGATAAACTCGAGATGATGGGCGTCGAAGTGCCGATTGTGGGTGATTTTCATTACAATGGCCACCAGTTATTAACGGCTGAACCAGCCTGTGCTGAGCGTTTGGCGAAATACCGCATAAATCCAGGTAATGTGGGCTTTGGAAAGAAACGTGATAGCCAATTCGGCGCAATCATCGAGCTTGCTAATCGTTATGAAAAACCGGTTCGCATCGGTGTTAATTGGGGTTCGTTAGATCAACGCTTAGCGCAAGATCTGATGGATGAAAATGCACAACGGCCGCAGCCGTGGTCGGCAATGCGGGTATTACAAGAAGCTTTGGTGCGCTCGGCTCTGGATTCTGCCGAACAAGCGGTGCAGCTTGGTATGCCAAAAAACCGCATTATTTTATCGGCTAAAGTGAGCGGTGTGCAGGAGTTGATTGCGGTTTACCGCGATTTAGCGAAACGCTGCGATTATCCCTTGCACTTGGGCTTAACCGAAGCGGGCATGGGTAGCAAAGGCATTGTGGCATCCACGGCGGCATTAGCTGTGCTATTGCAAGAAGGCATTGGCGATACCATTCGTATTTCCTTAACGCCAGAGCCTGGCGCTTCGCGCACACAAGAAGTCATAGTGGCGCAGGAATTATTGCAGACCATGGGCTTGCGAGCCTTTACACCATTGGTAACCGCCTGCCCGGGTTGCGGGAGAACTACCTCGGAATTTTTCCAAGAATTAGCGAAAACCGTGCAAGAGCATGTACGCGCCAAAATGCCGGAATGGAAAATCACCCACCCAGGCGCTGAGCATTTATCTTTAGCTGTGATGGGCTGTATTGTGAACGGGCCGGGCGAATCTAAACACGCTGATATCGGCATTTCATTGCCGGGAACCGGCGAATCACCGGCAGCTCCGGTATTTATTGATGGCGAGAAAAAAATAACCTTGCGTGGCGAAAACATCGCACAGGAATTTGTCGCCATTATTGATCAGTACGTAGACAATAAATACGCGAAGCGTTAATCGACATCACATTCTTCCTGCCACCACCAATGCCATAATAAACACCACAAAATGCAACCACGACCAACGTCGGAAACGGTTTGCTAATTGTTGTGCCGAATAATTTGAAATAATAAATAGACCGCCTGATGTGGGTTTTCGGATACATTGCTTAGCGGTGTTTTGCGGCATCTGTTTTCCGCTTAATACATCTTGCTGCGCTTGTTCGCGTGCGGCCTGCCATTCAATGGAATCTATAACACCATCGGCATTGCTATCGAAGCGTGCGGTAAGCGCATCTTGATCACTTTTCCATTCTTGCAGCAAAGCGCCAGCTTGCTTATCAAGGCTATTGTTGTTGGACTCAACCCAATCATGCACGAATTCGCCAAGAACGAATAATGGCTCATCTTTTAGCAACACCGATTCAGTGCAAGTTTCATCGCCGCGTTGCCAGCTTTGCTGGTGTTTTGAAATAACTCGCGCACCGTCGGGCAAAACCATTGCTTGCAGTGCACCGTCTTTTAGCGCGAAGGGTGAGTTGCTGGTTCCTTGTTTTGTAACGTGTCTGCTTCTGCCTTCGCCTTCTTCAATTTTATATTCGAACCATAAGCACGGCAGTGTAGTTAATGGGCTTCGTACGGGATACTCGGGCAATGCATCGCCATTGCCAGAAAGCTCAATGAGACCTTGCGGTGCAGAGGAAAGTTTTGCAGTAGGGATGTCGGCGATGGCGCGATAGTTTTTTCGACTTTGCACCCATGCCCAAAGACTTAGCGCTGCTCCGAAGATGGCTACAAACGAGTGGCCGGTTCGCAATGCAACAAAAATACCGAACGCGCTAGCTATCGACCAACCCGCTTCGTCCCAAAACAATCGTGAACCCAGTTGCGCATCAAGATTGAGGTTTTTGCCAAACCAAGAAAGCATTACTGCTAGTTCAAGATTTGAATAATTGCGACATATCAACATCAGCCGTTTGCGCGCTACTGAATTTCAGTAGCTTGAATGGTGCAAAACCGAATAATCTGGCGATAAATGTATCAGGGAAATGTTCGATGCGGACATTATTGATATTGACCGAGTCATTGTAGTATTCACGACGGTCAGCGATGGTATTTTCCAAGCCAGTGATTCGGCCCAGCAAGTGTTGGAAATTTTCATTGGCTTTTAATTCCGGATACGCTTCAGCCACTGCATTAATTTGTCCTAGACCTGTACGAAGCTGTGTTTCAGCCGAACCAAGTGCCTCGATATTGCGGCTCTGGCTAGCCGAGAACACCGCAGAGCGCGCCTGCATAACTTTTTCAAGTGTGCTTTGCTCGAATTGCGTGTATTGCTTGCAGACTTCAACCAGTTTCGGCAGTTCATCGTGACGCTGTTTGAGTAACACCTCGATATTTGCCCAAGCTTTGGCAACATTGTGTTTCAGATTGATCAAACCATTGTAGGTCATAACCGACCAGATAATGATGACTGCCAAGACAAATAAAAAAATAAGTTGCGCCATGTTGTTCCCCTATACGTTTTTAAAATTCTAACAGAATCTGTGTTTAAGCATTATCGTTGCTGAGTTTCTGAGGCAATTAATGGGTCGGTAGTGGTCGGCTTTGCCAGCTGGATTTCACGGTGTGCAATATAGATATTAGAGCCAAAGATAATCAGCGCTCCAATCAAGGTGTAACGATCAATGGGCTCATCAAACAGCCAAAAGCCAAAGGTGCCAACCACCAGTACTTGCAGGAAACTGATTGGCGTTAACATCGACGCATCACCCAGCTGCAAGGCGCGTGTCCAGCACATATGCGCCATGGTGCCAAACATGCCACATAGTACCAGCCATAGCCAGGTGATACCGGAGGGCATTTGCCAAACCAGTAGTGCTGGAAGAAACGACATTGGCACCCACAACAAAGTGGTGTAAATAACAATGGCATCAGGTTTTTCGGTACGCGCTAGAAATTTGATGGAAATCGCCACACTGGCACTCATCAGTGCCGCCAGCAAAGCGATTAGGCTTGCGCCAGAGAATGTGTCTGCGCCAGGCCGAACTAAGATGATGACGCCGATAAAGCCAATTAATACCGCTGCCCAACGTCGCGCACGTACCACTTCGCCTAGCACCCACACTGCACCGATGGTAACAAACAGTGGGGTGGAATATGAAATGGCCACGGCCTGCGCTAAGGGCAGATGTACGATGGCCCAAAAGCCTGACAGCATGCCGATGGTGCCAATAAAGCAGCGAAACAGATACAGCGGTAGTTTTTCGGTTTTTAGAATGTCAAAGCCATGCCGAAAAAATAAGGGCAGGGTGAATACCAAACCAAAAAAATTACGAAAAAATGCAATTTCAAAGGCATGCTGTGTTTTTGAGGCGAGCCGAATGCAAACGGCCATCAGACCGAACAACACTGTGCTTAACACCATCAACATAACTGCGCGAGCGGCAGGGTGCTGGTATTTTGCAGGAATCAAAAATCGGCGCCAATAATACGTGGCTCGGGCTCGAGTGTAATGCCGAATGTTGCATGGACGGAGGCTGCTACTTGCTGCGCCACATCCAGCAGCTGTTTGCCGCTAGCCTTGCCATAGTTAACCAACACCAAGGCATGTTGTTCGGCAATGCCAGCATCACCTTGCCGAAAGCCTTTCCAGCCGGCTTGTTCTATTAGCCAAGCGGCTGATAATTTTCGCATGCCGGTGTGCCCGCTTGGAAATACTGGCAGTTTTTCATGCTGTGCTTGTAAGGCGTTGGCGTGTAGATTGCTGATGATTGGATTTTTGAAGAAGCTGCCGGCATTGCCCAAAATAGCGGGGTTAGGCAGCTTGCGACTACGGATACGGCTGATCGCTTCTGCTAGATGCACCGCTTTTGGTTCTGTAATACCCATCGCTGCGATTTCTTCAGGCACACCGGCATAATTCATTTTTAAGACGCGTTTTTTACTCAAACGAAATTCCACAGCGGTAATGACCCATTCATCACGTTGCTGCTTAAAATACGAATCGCGATAGCCGAACGCGCAATCATTATTACTTAAACGTTTTGTTTGCCCGGTGATGCGGTTGTACGCTTCTACAGCTTCAATAAATTCGGCCACTTCAACACCATACGCACCGATATTTTGAATCGGGCAAGCGCCCACCGTGCCGGGAATCAAAGCCATGTTTTCCAAGCCATTCCAGCCTCGCGCCAAACTCCAGTGCACCAAATCATTCCAGAGCATACCCGCTTCCGCACGTATTAATGCATCGTCAGTATTTTGTTCAATCACGGCGCATTGGTTAGCAGTGATACACAACACTAAGCCCGGGTAATCATCTGCGAATAAGACATTACTGCCTTCGCCGAGGACCAGCACTGGCAAGTTTTTGAGATTTGCTTGTTCGAAAGCTTGTGGCAGTTGTTCGAGTTTGTTGATGTCGCACATGGCTGCCGCCTGTGCGGCTACGTGCAAGGTATTGCGTCCTGCAAGGGAAATATTTTCAGCCCATTGCAGCTGATGCATTAGGCCACACCTTCTTTGCGTCGGCGCAGAGCCGTTACACAATCGCCAATTAGCTCAGGGCCATGATAGATAAAGCCGGTATAGAGTTGTACCAATTGCGCGCCAGCAGATATTTTTCCTACCGCATCAGCGCCCGATGAAATGCCGCCGACACCGATGATAGGAATGCTGTCATCAAGGCGCAAGCGCAAACGGCGCAGAGTAGTGGTGGATTTTTCATACAAGGGCTTGCCCGACAATCCGCCTACTTGTGCTGATAATGGATGAGCGCTAACCAAGTGACGGCTGATGGTGGTATTGCCTGCAATCACGCCATCAAGCTTTACGGCATTGAAAACTTCGGCTATGCCATCAAGTTCAGATTCGCTTAAATCAGGTGCTATTTTTACTAGCATAGGTACGCGATGACCACGCACGCTTGACAGATCATCCTGTGCGGTACGGAGCTCGTAGACAAACTTTCGCAAGGCATCTTCGTTTTGTAAATCGCGCAGGCCTTGGGTATTTGGCGAAGAAATATTGACGGTGATGTAATCAGCCAAATCGTACACGCGCTCTAAGCAGTAGATGTAATCGTCGGCCGCGCGTTCGTTTGGGGTGTCTTTATTTTTGCCGATATTAATGCCCAAAATACCTTCGCGTTTCGAGCGCTCAACATTTTTCACCAAGGCATCCACACCATGGTTGTTAAAGCCTAGACGGTTGATGATGGCTTCATGTTCTTTCAAACGAAACATGCGCGGCTTTGGATTGCCTGCCTGTGGCCGCGGGGTAACCGTGCCAATTTCAACAAAGCCAAAACCCATCGCCATTAACGCATCGATGTGCGCACCGTTTTTATCCAACCCAGCGGCACAGCCCACAGGGTTTGGGAATTCAATACCAAACGCTTTAGTTTTTAAAGGCTTAGGTTTGGCTGCCAACAGCGGATTCAATCCGGTCCGATAAGCGGCTTCCAAGCCAGCCATACCCAAATCATGAGCACGTTCGGCATCTAGTTGAAACAATAATGAGCGGGCTAAAGCATACATAGTTTAGAAATCGAATTTAATGCCTTGGGCCAACGGCAGAGAATCGGAGTAATTGATGGTATTGGTTTGCCGGCGCATATATACCTTCCATGCGTCTGAACCTGATTCGCGGCCGCCACCGGTTTCTTTTTCACCACCAAACGCACCGCCAATTTCTGCGCCACTGGTGCCAATATTCACATTGGCAATACCGCAATCGGAGCCTGAGCAGGCTAAAAACGCTTCAGCTGCTTTCAAGTTTTGGGTGAAGATAGCAGAAGACAGGCCCTGCGGCACAGCATTTTGCATATCCATGGCTTCATCAAGGCTTGCAAACGGCATCACATACAAAATAGGCGCGAAGGTTTCGGCTTGCACCACCGCATCAGCATTTTTGATATTACTAATGAGCGTTGGCAATACAAAATTGCCACGGCCTTCAATTGCGCTACCACCGGAAAGCACAGTGCCGCCAGCTTTTTTCGCGCCATCAATCGCATGTAAGAATTGCGCAACGGCTTCTTTGGAATTCAGCGGGCCCATTAAGGTGCTGGCTAAGCCCGGATCGCCAATTTTGCTTTCAACTTGTTTATAGGCTGCAACTAATTTTTCGACAACTGAGTCGTAAATTTTT
This sequence comes from Arenimonas sp., assembly GCA_043747995.1. Taxonomy (GTDB): domain Bacteria; phylum Pseudomonadota; class Gammaproteobacteria; order Xanthomonadales; family Xanthomonadaceae; genus Arenimonas. Next base: position 362 of record JAYTOD010000156.1, on the reverse strand, counting down.
TCGTGCACAAATAAGCGACGTGTGCTGGTGCAGCGTTGGCCAGCGGTGCCAACCGCGCCAAACACGATGGCTGGAATGGCCAGTTTCATGTCAGCGCTTTCATCAAGAATAATGGCGTTGTTGCCACCAAGCTCTAGCAAACTACGACCCATGCGTTGTGCTACGCGTTCGCCAACCATACGACCCACATGTGTTGAGCCGGTGAAGCTGATTAATGGTACGCGTTTGTCATCAACAAAGCTCTGTGCTACTTCGGTGCCAGCATCGTTGAACAAAAAGAAAATGTCCGGGAAGCCGGCTTTGTTCAGCGCTTCATTACAAATTTTTAGGGAGGCGACCGCCGAAAAAGGTGTTTTCGGGGA